>NZ_JAIXMK010000030.1:0-44530 GCF_020328095.1 Streptomyces sichuanensis | reverse complement strand
CCGGCACGCCCGGGCTGCCCGGCCTGTGCGGGCCGGCTGCCCACCCGCTCGTTCTGCCGGGCCGTGGACGGGGGCCGGCCGCCCGGCGGGACGGTGTGCGGTCCCGTGTGCCGGGGGGAGGCGGCGGGCTGCCCGCCCTGGGGCTCGTCCCCGGGGGCCGGCCCGGCGCCCGCCGTCGCCAGCACGGCCACGAAGGCCACGCATCCTGCCCGTCCCGCCCGGCGCCATCCACTCACGACCGTGATCTTGCTGTGCCCGGGTCCCGCCATGCGCCCTGCTCCGGCCTAATTCCTCCGATGGGGTGAAAAGAGGCCACGGACGGATTGGGCGGGGCGGGCGCCGTTCACAGCCGGGTGAAGTCCCCGTGCCGTCCCGCGCCCGCGGCGAAGCGGGCCGCGCCCTCGCGGGCCCCGTCCAAGGATCCCCGGCCGTGGACGAGTTCGGCGGCCAGCGCCCGTTCCTCGGAGAGGCCCTCCTGCCCCAGCACCGACGCGCGGTCGCCGCGCAGACAGGACTGCGGGAAACGGGCGATCTCCGCCGCGAGCTCCTCGGCCGCCGCCCGCGAACGGCCGGGCGGCACCAGGCGGTTGGCCAGCCCCATGGCGTACGCCTCCGGAGCCGGCACCGGCCGGCCGGTGAGGACCATGTCCAGGGCGCGGCTCGTCCCGACGAGCCGGGGCAGCCGGACGGTGCCCCCGTCGACGAGGGGCACGCCCCAGCGGCGGCAGAAGACGCCGAACACCGCGTCCTCCTCCGCCACCCGCAGGTCGCACCAGAGCGCCAGCTCCAGGCCGCCCGCGACCGCGTAGCCGCTCACCGCCGCGACGACCGGCTTGGACAGACGCATCCGGGTCGGGCCCATGGGCCCGTCGCCGTCGTCGGAGAGCTGGTTGGCGTGCTCGCCGGCGAACGCCTTGAGGTCGAAGCCGGCGCAGAACGTACCGCCCTCGCCCCACAGCACCGCGACCCGCGCGCCGTCGTCGGCTTCGAACGCCCGGAACGCGTCGGCCAGGGCGGATGCCGTCGGCCCGTCGACGGCGTTGCGGACGCCGGGCCGGGAGAGGATCACCGTGGTGACGTGGCCGCTGCGTTCGGTGCGGACGGCCGTCGTGTCCCCGGCGGCCGTCATCGCGCGTCCTTGAGCAGCGCGCGGTCGAGGACCGGCCCGAGGTCCGTGCCCGGTGGCAGGGTGCCGAAGGCGTTGCCCCAGTCCCCGCCGAGCCGGGAGGCGCAGAACGCGTCGGCGACGGCCGGGGTACTGTGCCGCACCAGCAGGCTGCCCTGGAGGACGAGGGTGAGCTGCTCGGCGACCCGGCGGGCGGTGAGCTGGGCGCGGCCGGGGTCGCCGAGCGTGCCCAGCAGCTTGCGCACGCGGCCGGCCGCGGCGTCGAGCCGCCGGTCGGCCCCGGCCGCGAGGCCGACCTCGGCGAAGTAGGCGTCGAGCGCGGCCGGTTCGCGCTGCAGGGCCCGCAGCACGTCGAGCGCGGCCACGTTGCCGGAGCCCTCCCAGATGGACAGCAGCGGCGCCTCCCGGTAGAGCCGCGGCATGCCCGACTCCTCGACGTAGCCGTTGCCGCCCAGGCATTCGAGGGCCTCGGCGGCGTGGGCGCTGCCGCGCTTGCACACCCAGTACTTGCCGGCCGCCAGGGCCAGGCGGCGCAGCGCCGCCTCCGCGGCGTCCCCCGCCTCGGAGCGGTCGAGGGCGGCCGCGAGCCGCATCGCGAGGACGGTGGCGGCCTCCGACTCGACCGCGAGGTCGGCCAGGACGTTGCGCATCAGCGGCTGGTCGACGAGCTCGGCGCCGAACGCCCGCCGGTGGGCCGCGTGGTGGAGGGCCTGCCGCAGCCCGGCCCGCATGCCGGCGGCGGAGCCGATGACGCAGTCCAGCCGGGTCATGTTGACCATCTCCACGATGGTGCGCACACCGCGCCCCGGTTCGCCCACGGGCCAGGCCACGGCCTGCTCGTACTCGATCTCCGCCGAGGCGTTGGAGCGGTTGCCGAGCTTGTCCTTCAGCCGCTGCAGCCGCATCGCGTTGCGCGTGCCGTCGGGCAGCACCCGCGGCATCAGGAAGCACGTGAGGCCCTCGCCGGTCTGTGCCAGGACGAGGAAGACGTCGCTCATCGGCGCCGAGGTGAACCACTTGTGCCCGGTGATCACGTACGAGCCGTCGCCGGCCGGCACGGCGGTCGTGGTGTTGGCCCGCACGTCCGAGCCGCCCTGCTTCTCCGTCATCGACATGCCGGCGATCAGGCCCTGCTTGCCGAGCGGCGGGCGCAGCCCGTAGTCGTACGTCCGGGAGGCGAGCAACGGCTCGTAGACGGCGGCGAGATCCGGCTGGGCGCGCAGTGCGGGCACGGCCGCGTACGTCATGGAGACGGGGCAGCCGTGGCCCGGCTCGGCCTGGGCCCACACGTAGAACTTCGCCGCCCGCACCAGGTGCGCGCCGGGGCGGGCCTCGGCCCAGGGGGCGGCGTGCTGGCCGCTCTCCACGGCGGCGGCCATCAACGCGTGCCAGGCGGGGTGGAACTCGACCTCGTCCACGCGGTGGCCGTAGCGGTCGTGGGTGCGCAGCACGGGCGGGACCGCCTCGGCCATGCGGGCCCAGTCCTGCACCTCCTGCGACCCGGCCCGGGCGCCCAGGGCGCGGACCTCGGCCTCGCCCCAGGCGCCGCCCTCGCGGTGCAGGGCCTCCAGCAGGGCGGGGTCGTCGGCGGTGGAGAAGCCGGTCAGGGGCGGGGCCTGGTTGAACACGTCGTGCGTGGCGCTCACGGCGACCTCCTGGGGCAGCGGCATTACACTTTCATGATGCGTGATGCGGGACTGTAATGGACAGGGTGTGACCGGTCATGGAGGAATCGCTTTCGCTGCGGCCGCTGACCGCGCGCTCGATCGTGCTGTCGACCCTGCTCGGCCACCACCCGCCCGCCCTGCCCGCCCGCGCCCTCGTCCGCGTCGGCCAGCTCTTCGGCACCGCCGAGGGAACGATCCGCACGGCCCTGACCCGCATGGCCGCCGCCGGGGACGTGGAACAACGCGACGGCGCCTACCGGCTCACCGAACGGCTGCTGGCCCGGCAGGCCCGGCAGGACGACAGCCGGGCCCCGCGCACCCGCCCGTGGGACGGCGACTGGGAGATCGCCGTCGTCACCGGCGAACGGCGGGCCGCGCCCGAGCGGGCCGCCCTGCGCCAGGCGATGGCCGGCCTGCGGATGGCCGAGCTGCGGGAGGGATGCTGGCTGCGCCCGGCCAACCTCGTGCCTCCGCAGCGGCCGGCGGTCGTGGCCGACCAGTGCACCCTGCTCACCGGAGCGCCGGACGGGGACCCGGCGGTGCTCGCGGCCGGCCTGTGGGACCTGACCGCCTGGGCCCGGCGGGCCCGCGCACTGGAGGCGGCGCTCGCCGACCGCCCCGGCCCCCTCGCCGACCGCTTCACCGTCTCCGCCGCCGTCCTGCGCCACCTGCTGGCCGACCCGGTCCTGCCGGAGGCCCTGCTGCCGGCCGACTGGCCCGGCGAGCGGCTGCGCGCCCGGTACGAGGCGTTCGACCGCGACTTCCGCGCCCTGCTGCTGCAGCACATCGGCGAGACGGCCGTCCCCTCCGCCGACCGGGGAATATGAGCACTCCGTGACAATCCCGCGGCCGGGCCCGCCCCGATGCGCGTTCGTGCATACGAACGACCGATACTGGTGCCCATGTCACGCGTGCTTCTGATCGAGGACGACCGGGCCGTCAGGGAAGGGGTCACCCTCACCCTGCGCCGCCGCGGCCACGAGGTCGAGGCCGCCCCCACCGGCGAGGCGGGACTGACCGCGCTGGAAGCCTTCCGGCCCGACCTCGTCCTGCTCGACCTGATGCTGCCCGACAAGAGCGGCTTCGAGGTCTGCCGCCGCATCCGGGCCACCCAGCAGATCCCGATCATCATGCTCACCGCCCGCGGCGACGACATCGACGTCGTCCTCGGCCTGGAGGCCGGCGCCGACGACTACATCGTCAAGCCCGCCCGCGGCGAGGTCCTGGAGGCCCGCATCCGCGCCGTCCTGCGCCGGGCCGCGCCCGTCGACGGCGGCGGCCCGGACCCCGCCCTCCCGCAGGCCGCCGCCGAGGTCCACGGCGACCTGGCCATCGACCGCGCCGGCCTGCTCGTCACCAAGAACGGCCAGGACCTGGCGCTCGCCCCCTCCGAGATGAAGCTGCTGCTGTACCTGTCCGCCACGCCGGGCCGCGTCTTCAGCCGGCAGCAGCTCCTCGAACACGTCTGGGAGCACAGCTACCACGGCGACGCCCGGCTCGTGGACGCCTGCGTGATGCGCCTGCGCACCAAGGTCGAGGAGTCCACCCGCTCCCCGAAGTACATCCAGACCGTGCGCGGCTTCGGCTACCGCTTCGGTCCCCTCTAGAGCGAGCGGCACCCCCGTGAAACGACCGGCGCTGCGCCGCCCCACCGTCCGGCGCCCGGCCCTGCGCACCCTCGCCCGCGGCCTGCGCGCCCGGCTCGTCGTGGCGTTCCTGCTGGTCTCCGCGCTCAGCGCGCTCACCACGGCCGCGCTCACCTTCCGCGAGGCACGCACCGCGATCCTCAAGCGCACCCAGGACACAGCCGTGAACGCGCTGCGCTCGCAGGTCGACTCGCAGGTCCCCGACCTGCGCTTCCCGCCGCGCAACAGCGACCTGATGAAGTTCACCCAGGACCTCGGCCGGGCCGGGCAGGCCCAGCGCTGGACCGTGCACGCCCGCTACAAGGACGGGCCGATGGTGCCGAACAACCTCAAGGGCACCCTGGACACCCGCCTGCCGGCCGGCGTGCGCGAGAAGGTCCGGGACGGCATCGCCGCCTTCCAGCGCGTCAGCATCGACGGCGACCCCTGGCTCGTGATCGGCCTGCCCGTGGCCTACCGGGACGGCGGCGGGGAGATGTCCGGCCTGGAGGTGTACGCACAGGTGCCGCTGCGCCAGGACGCGGCCAACGTCAAGGCCCTGGTCGAGGCGGCGCAGAGCGGCGCGCTGCCGGCCATCGCCCTGGCCGTGGTGCCCGCCCTGATCGCCGCCCGCGGCGTCCTGCGGCCCGTACGGGAGCTGCGCCGCGCCACCCAGCAGATCACCGAGGGCGAGCTGGACACCCGCCTGAAGGTGACCGGGCGCGACGAACTGGCCGACCTCTCCCGCACGTTCAACGACATGGCCGCGGCCCTGGAGGAGAACGTCGCCGAACTGCGCCGCATGGAGGCGAACTCCCGGCGCTTCGCCGCCGACGTCTCCCACGAGCTGCGCACCCCGCTGGCCGCGATGACCGCGGTCGTCGACGTCCTCGACGAGGACGCGGCCACCCTCGACCCCGACACCGCCCACGCGGTCCGCCTCATCAGCGAGGAGACCGGGAAGCTGGCGCGCATGGTCGAGGACCTGATGGAGATCTCCCGCTTCGACGCGGGCGCCGCCGCCCTGCACCTGGACGAGGTCGACGTCGCCGAGACGGTGCGCAAGACCCTCCAGGCGCGCGGCTGGCAGGAGAAGGTGACGGCCGACCTGCCGGAGGACGTACGGGCCCGGCTGGACCCGCGCCGCATCGACGTCGTGGTCGCCAACCTCGTCGGCAACGCCCTGCGGCACGGCGGCGAGCCGGTGAGCGTCGCCGTGCGCGTGGAGCCGCCCGCGGAGGCGGGCGGCGAGGAGCACCTGCTGATCGAGATCGCCGACCGCGGCGAGGGCATCGACCCCGAGGTGCTGCCGCACGTCTTCGAGCGCTTCTTCAAGGCCGACGTCGCCCGCGTCCGCTCCGAGGGCAGCGGCCTCGGCCTCGCGATCACGCTGGAGAACGTCCGTCTGCACGACGGCACCGTCCGGGCCGCCAACGGGCCCGAGGGGGGCGCGGTGTTCACCGTCGACCTCCCGCTGCGCCGGGGAGGCGAGGAAGCATGAGGACCCGACGCACGGTGGCCGCGGTGACCCTGGCCGGGGCGCTCGCCGGCCTGCTGGCCGGCTGCGGCATCGAACCGACCGAGGTCATCGAGGTGGGCCGGCCCGCCCAGGGGGCCAAACGGCCGGGCGCCCCGGTCAAGGAGGCCCGGCTCTACTTCGGCTACCCCGGTGGCCTGCAGCCGGTCTCCCGCCCCGCCCAGGGCGAGGTGAGCGCCGAGGAGGCGGTGCCGCTGCTGCTGGCCGGGCCCAACGAGGCCGAGCGGTTCCGCGGCCTGTACTCCGAGCTGCCCAAGCTCGGCGGGCGCGTGGAGGTCGTCAGCGGCCAGGGCACGGTGACCATCCAGCTGCCGCTGGACGTCACCCGTCTGACGGCCACCGCCCGCAGCCAGCTGGTGTGCACCGCCGCGCACAACGGGGTACCGGGCGACCTGCCGGCCGAGGAGGTCAAGGTGACCCTCGCCGGCGGCGGCAGGAAGCTGTCCGACCAGGTCTGCGACAACAAGTACATCGCGCCCGTGGTCGTACCGCCCGCGGCGAGCCCGGCCGCCTGATCCCGGCCCCGGCAGGCGTACGACGGGGGCGCGGGTCAGGGCTGGAGGCCGCCGAGCCGTCCCTCCAGGAGGACGAGCAGCCCGGCCAGGATGTCCGCGAGCTCGGCCTGGCGGTCGTCGCCCAGGCCGGACAGCAGGGCCTGCTCGTAGCTCAGCTGCAGGGGGATCAGCCGGTCGATGAGCTCCTCGCCGGCCGGGGTGAGGGAGAGGTGGGCCACCCGCCGGTCGCGGTCGTCGGCCCGGCGGGCCACCAGCTCGCGCCCCTCCAGCACCCGCAGCCGCTTGGTGACCGCCGCCCCGGAGGCGAACGTCTCCCGCGCGATCTGCCCCGGCGTCAGCTCGCGTCCTGTGCGGCGCAGCGTGCCCAGGATGTCGAACTCCGCCCGCGACAGCCCCTCGCGCACCAGCGGGGCGTCCGACGCCTGCTGCAGCAGGGCGGCGCAGCGGTTGAGCCTGCCGATCACGGCCATCGGCGCGGTGTCCAGGCCGGGGTGGACCTGCTGCCACTGGCGCAGCACGCGCGCGACGATGTCCTCGGCGTCCTCGGCGTCCCTGGCCACGTGTGGTCCTCTCCGGTGGGGGCTCTCCGTAGATTCTGCCGTGACCGCTTCCGCCGGGGCGCACGGGAGTGCCCTTCGGGTCACCCCGCCGCCGCGGGGGCCGCGGCCGTCCGCTCGTCGAGCGCGGCCAGGACCCGCCGCCCCGCACGTTCCTCGGCGGCCACCCGTTCGCCGGGCAGCGGGCGCTGCCACCACTCGCCCGCCGCGACGTCGGCGGCCTCACGCAGCTCCAGCAGGGCACGGGCGAGCCGGTCCCGGGCCGGGCCGGCCCCGGGAGCGGCGGTCGCGGCGGTGCCGAGCAGGTCCGCGGCCGCGGCGCGCGCGGCGGCGGCGTGGCCGAGGGCGCTGTCCAGGCGGTCCGCCGCCCGCCGGTTGGTGACCAGCGCGCAGACGAGCAGGCCGGCCGCCACGCCGACGAGGGTGTCGGTCCACCGGTCCGCGACGAGCCCGGCCGCCGGATGCGCCCCGCCGAACTCGCCCAGCACCAGGGCCATGGGGGTCACGCACACGCTCCCCAGCCAGTAGTTCCGCGCCATGACCGCCTCCGCCCCGACCTGCAGCACCAGGGCGACGAGCACCAGCGCCACCGCGCCCAGCCGGGTGAGGGGCAGCAGCGCGGTGAACAGCAGCAGACCCAGGACGTTGCCGACCACACGCTGGACCGCGCGGTGCCAGGAGAGCGTCGTATTGGCCTGGAAGACCGCCGCGGCGGTGACGACCGCCCACCACGGGTGGGCGCTGCCCAGCGCGAGCGCGGCCCAGCCCGCCAGCGTGGCGCCGGTCGCCACGCGGGCGCCGACGGGCAGGAGCGGCGAGCCCGGGCGCAGCCCCGCCAGGACGCCGGGCCCGGGCCGGAGGGCGCCGGCCGGCCCGTGCGGGCGGACGAGGGCGGGTGCCATGCAGATCAGCCAGGCCAGCGCCCCCGCGCCGAGGACGAGGGCCAGGTGAGCGGGAACGTCACCGAGCCGCTGCGGCACGAAGAACGCCGTCGAGGTGACGAAGGTGAGCACGACGTTGCCCGGCGGGCCGATCCTGCTCGCGTCACAGAGCATCCGCTGCGCCGCCGCCACCAGCGAGGCCAGCAGGACCAGCAGCGGCGCGCAGCCGGTGAGCGAGGCGCTGACCAGCGCCACCCCGACGCCGGCGACCGTGCCCAGGACCACCCCGGCGACGGTCCGCCCGCGCACGGCGTACGGCCGGTCGTGGCCGTACAGCGCGCACAGCGCCCCGGCGGCGGTGTAGAGGGCCAGGTCGAGGCGGCCCAGCACGAGCAGCGTGACGTCCGCCACCGCCATGGCGGCGGCCGCGCTGAAGGCGGGCCGCGGCCAGTGCGGCGCGGCCGGCCCCAGGCGCAGCAGGCCGCGCAGCGGCAGGGGCAGCGGCCGGGGGAGGGGACGGGACGGTTTCGCCATACAGGGAGATTAGCAGGTGTTTTACATGTGAAAGATATCTGCTCCCTGGCGCAGGACCGTCCTCCGGCACTCCTCCGGGCCGCCCCACGCGGACCGCAGCGCCCGGGCCTTGCCGATCCACAGCGACAGGTCGCACTCGGCGGTGTAGCCGATCGCGCCGTGCACCTGCAGGGCGGTACGGGCCGCCGCGTACGCGGCCTCGCACGCGGCGACCTTCGCCGCCGCCACCTCGGCCGGTGCCGTCCCCGCCCCCGCGGCCAGCGCCACGGCGGCGCCGTGCACCAGGGGCCGGGCGAACTCCAGGGCGACGAGCGTGTCCGCCAGCCGGTGCTTGACCGCCTGGAACGAGCCGATCGCCCGCCCGAACTGCTCGCGCTGCCGGGCGTATGCGACGGTGCGGCCGAGCAGGGCCAGGCCCACCCCGAGCGCCTGGGCGGCGGTCGCGCAGGCCGCCCAGTCGGCGGCGCAGGCCGCGGCGTCCCGCACCGCCGGACCGGCGGCGAGCAGCTCCCCGCCCGGCCGCGGCCGGGCGAGCCGCCGCGCCGGGTCGAGCGAGCCGAGCACCGGCCCGTGCCCGGGGGCGAGCCGAAGCTCGGTGACGGAAGCGCCCGCCCCGGCTGCGGGCGCGGGCGCAGGATGTGCCTCCGCGGCGCGTTCGGCCGGAACCTGCGCCGCCACGCGTACGGCCGGGGCGTCGGCCTCTGCGATGGGTCTGGCGGGATGGCTGGTGCCGGGTGCGGCCGTAGTGCCCGCGTGCGTAGCTGTGGCGGGAGTGTCCGCGTGCGCGGTGGGTGCGGTCGGGGTCTCCGCTTCCGCAGCGGGTGCGGCCGGAGTGCCCGCCCGTGCGGTAGGTGTTGCCGGGGCGTCCCCCCTCCCTGCGCGCTCGTCCCCGGTGCCGGTCACCACGAACACCGCGTCCGCCACGTCCGCGTCCAGCGCGTACGGGCCCCCGGCCGGTGTCGCCAGTGTCGCCCGGGCCCGGCCCGCGCACAGGCGCGGCACCCACTCCCGCGCGGGCGCCGTCACGCCCGCTTCCGCGAGCCGCACCAGCAGGGCCGTCACCGCCACCGTCTCCACCAGCGGCCCCGGTACGCAGTGCCGCCCCGACTCCTCCCAGGCGACGGCCACTTCCACGGGCAGCGGCCCCACCCCGCCGTACGCCTCCGGTGCCGCCAGCGCGAAGACGCCCGCCTGCGCCGCCCGCTCCCACAGGGCGAGCCCCGGGCCGTGCTCGCCGCGGGCCCAGGCCCGTACCGCCGGCGGCGTGCCCGCGGCCGAGAACATCCGGTTCAGCGTGGCGGCGAAGGCCCGCTGCTCGGCGTCCAGCGCGAACCTCATCCGCGGCGCCCCTTCGGCAGGCCCAGCAGCCGTTCCGCGATGACGTCGCGCTGGATCTCGTTCGTCCCGGCGTACAGCGGCCCGGCGAGGGCGAACGTCCAGCCCTGCGCCCAGTCGCCGTCCGCCGGCTCGCCGGAGGGGCCCAGCAGGTCCAGCGCCGTCTCGTGCAGCGCGAGGTCCAGCTCGGACCAGAAGACCTTGGTCATGCTCGACTCGGCGCCGGGCGGCCCGCCGCCGGCGCCGTCCGAGGCCCGCGCGTAGCCGTACAGCTGATAGGCCCGCGCCCGGATCACCGCATCCGCCACCCGCTCCCCGAGCCCCGCGCCGCCGTCCCCGTGGCCGCCGCCGTCCGAGCGCCACAGCGCCAGCAGGCGGCGGGCGGCCGCCGCGAAGCGCCCGGGGCTGCGCAGGGTCAGCCCCCGTTCGGCGCCCGCCGTGCTCATGGCCACGCGCCAGCCCTGTCCGGGCTCGCCGATGACGTCCGTGTCGGGCACGAAGACGTCGTCGAGGAAGATCTCCGCGAACGCCGGCTTGCCGTCGAGCCGGCCGACGGGCCGGACCGTCACCCCGTGCGCGTCGAGCGGGAACATGACGTACGTCAGCCCCCGGTGCGGCCGGTCCGCACCCGGGTGGCTGCGGAACAGCCCGAAGGCGCGGTCGGCGAACGCGGCCCGCGAGGACCACGTCTTGTGCCCCTTGAGCAGCCAGCCACCCTCCGTGCGCACCGCGGCGGACCGCAGGGAGGCCAGGTCCGAGCCGGAGTCCGGCTCGGACCACGCCTGGGCCCACACCGTCTCGCCGCTCGCCATCGGCGGCAGGAGGCGGGCGCGCTGCTCGGCCGTGCCGTGCGCGAAGAGGGTGGGGGCGAGGAGGTGGACACCGTTCTGCGAGACCCGTCCGGGGGCACCGGCCGCGTAGTACTCCTCCTCGAACAGCAGCCACTCCACGAGGGAGGCGTCCCGGCCCCCGAAGCGGCGCGGCCACGAGACGGCCGACCAGCCGCCCTCGGACAGGACCCGTTCCCAGGACCGGTGCTCGGCGAATCCCCGCCGCGTCTCCAGCGAGGCGAGCGGAGCCCGCGGCACGTGCGCGGTCAGCCAGGCGCGCGCCTCCGCCCGGAACGCCCGCTCCGCCGCCGTGAGATCGAGGTCCATCACGTGTCCTTCATGGCCCGCGCGTCCAGGCCGGCGAGGGGATCGGCAGTGGTCTCCGCGTTGTGCGCGTGCGCCAGGTGGTGCAGCCCGAAGACCGAGTCCAGCCCCGCGTGCAGTCCCTGCAGGTCCTCGGCCTGGTTGACGGCCCGTTTGGCGAGCGCGAGCCCCATGCGGGGCATGCGGGCGATGCGCTCCGCCAGTTCACGGGTGGCCGTTGCCAGCTCCTCGCGCGGCACCACCCGTCCGACCATCCCCACCTCGTGGGCGCGCCGCGCGCTCATCCGGTCGCCGGTGAAGAGGAACTCCTTGGCCACGCGCGGCGGCATCACCCACGGATGGGCGAAGAACTCGACGCCCGGGATGCCCATCCGCACCACCGGGTCGGCGAAGAAGGCGTCCTCGCTCGCGACGATCAGATCGCACACCCAGGCCAGCATCAGGCCGCCCGCCACACAGGCGCCCTGCACGCTCGCCAGCACCGGCTTGGGCAGCTCGCGCCAGCGGCGGCACATGCCGAGGTAGACCTCCGACTCGCGCGCGTACCGCTGCTCCGCACCCCGCTTGTCCGAGTGGTCCCACCACAGGCCCGCCCGGCGCTCGAAGGGGAGATGGGCGTCGCGCTGCGGCGTGCCGATGTCATGGCCGGCGGAGAAGTGCGCCCCCGCCCCGGCGAGGACGATCACCTTGACGTCGTCGTCGTCCGCCGCCCGGTAGAAGGCCGCGTCGAGGGCGTACGTCATCGCCGAATTCTGCGCGTTGCGGTACTCGGGCCGGTTCATGGTGACGTGCGCGAGGGGGCCGTGCCGCTCGTAGAGGACCGGTGCGTCAGGGGCCATCGGGCATCCTTCCCTAACAAGTGTTTGGTAGGTTAGCGTGGGCCCATGAGCAGCGTCGAGGGCTCCGGCCCCCCGCCCTACGTCCCCGCTCACGACCTGCTGGCCGGCCGCAGCGCCGTCGTCACCGCGGCCGCCGGAACGGGCATCGGCGGCGCAACGGCCCGGCGCTTCCTCGAAGAAGGCGCCGACGTCGTCCTCGGCGACGCCCACGCCCGCCGGCTCCGGGAGACCGTCGCCGCCCTGGCCCGCGAGTTCGGCGACCGACGGGTGGCCGGTGCGCCCTGCGACGTCAGGGACGAGCGGCAGATCGCCGCGCTGTTCGACCTCGCCGAGAGCCGCCACGGCCCCCTCGACATCCTCGTCAACAACGCCGGCCTCGGCGGCACCGCCGACCTCGCCGACATGACCGACGCCCAGTGGGACGCCGTCGTCGACACCACCCTGACGGGCACCTTCCGCTGCACCCGCGCGGCCCTGCGCCGCATGCGCGCCGCCGGCAGCGGCGGAGTCGTCGTCAACAACGCCTCCGTCGTGGGCTGGCGGGCCCAGCGCGGCCAGGCGCACTACGCCGCCGCCAAGGCCGGCGTCATGGCCCTGACCCGCTGCGCCGCCGTGGAGGCCGCCGCCTACGGCGTCCGCGTCAACGCCGTCTCGCCCAGCCTCGCCGCCCACCCCCACCTCGCCAAGGTCACCACGCCCGGGCTGCTCGCCGGGCTGACCGCCCGCGAGGCGTTCGGGCGGGCCGCCGAGCCGTGGGAGGTCGCCAACGTCATCGTCTTCCTCGCCGGCGACTACTCCTCGTACATGACCGGCGAGACCGTCGCCGTCAGCAGTCAGCACCCATGAGCCGCACCGAACGTGAACGAGAATGACACCGTGCCGATCAGCAAGAAGACCACTACCGAGAAGCCGGCCGCCGCGCGGCGCGGCGAACTGCTCGCGACGGCCGCCGAGGTGTTCGCCGAGCAGGGCTACAGCGCCACCACCGTCCGCCGGATCGCCGACGAGGCGGGCATGCTCGCCGGCAGCCTCTACTACCACTTCGACTCCAAGGAGTCGATGCTGGACGAGATCCTCTCCACCTTCCTCGGCGAACTGTGGGCCGGCTACGACGCCGTGCTCGCCGCCGGCCTCGGGCCGCGGGAGACCGTCGAGGCCCTCGTCAGCGAGTCCTTCCGGGAGATCGACCGGCACCGCGCGGCCGTCGCCGTCTACCAGAAGGAGGCCCGGCACCTCGCCGACCACCCCCGCTTCGGCTATCTCGCCGAGTCCCAGGAGAAGTTCGAGGCCCTGTGGATGGGCACGCTGGAGCGCGGCGTCGCCGAGCGCGCCTTCCGCGCCGACCTCGACCTCCGGCTCACCTACCGCTTCCTGCGCGACACGGTGTGGGTCGCCGCGTCCTGGTACCGGCCCGGCGGGGCACACGGCGCGCAGGAGATCGCCCGCCAGTATCTGTCCATGGTCCTGGACGGCATCGCCGTGCCGGACTGACACCCCCGGGGAGCAGCAGCCATGGCCGAGGCATACATCGTCGAAGCGGTCCGCACCCCCGTCGGCCGGCGCGGCGGCGCCCTGGCCGGCGCCCACCCCGCCGACCTCGGCGCGCACGTCATCAAGGAGCTGATGCGGCGGACCGGCGTCGACCCGGTCGCGGTGGACGACGTCGTCCTCGGCTGCCTCGACACGGTCGGGCCGCAGGCCGGTGACATCGCCCGCACCAGCTGGCTGGCCGCCGGGCTGCCGGAGGAGGTGCCGGGCGTCACCGTCGACCGGCAGTGCGGCTCCGGCCAGCAGGCCGTCCACTTCGCCGCCCAGGCCGTGCTCTCCGGCACCCAGGACCTGGTGGTGGCCGGCGGCACGCAGAGCATGTCGCAGGTACCCATCGGCTACGCCTTCCAGCGCGCAGCCGAACCGCTGGGCCTCACGCAGGGCCCCTTCGCCGGCTCGCGCGGCTGGCGCGCCCGCTACGGGGACCGGCCCGTCAGCCAGTTCCACGGCGCCGAACTGATCGCCGAGAAGTGGGGGATATCCCGCGCGACGATGGAAGAGCTCGCGCTGAGTTCGCACCGGCGGGCACTGCACGCGATCGACGAGGGCCGCTTCGCCCGCGAGACCGTCCCCTACGGCGACCTGACGACCGACGAGGGCCCGCGCCGGGACACCTCCCTGGAGCGGATGGCCGCCCTTCCGGCGATCGTGCCGGGCGGACGGCTGACGGCCGCCCTCTCCTCGCAGGTCTCGGACGGCGCGGCGGCCCTCCTCCTGGCGAGCGAACACGCCGTGCAGGAACACGGCCTGCGCCCGCGGGCCCGCATCCACCACCTGTCCGTGCGCGGCGAGGACCCCATCCTCATGCTCACCGCGCCCATCCCGGCCACGGCCTACGCCCTGCGGCGCGCGGGCCTGACGATCGACGCCATCGACCTGGTGGAGATCAACGAGGCGTTCGCGCCGGTGGTCCTGGCCTGGCTGAAGGAGACCGGGGCCGACCCCGCGCGGGTCAACGTCAACGGCGGCGCGATGGCCCTCGGCCACCCGCTGGGCGCCACCGGCGCCAAGCTGATGACCACGCTGCTGTACGAACTGGAGCGCAGGAGCGGCCGCTACGGGCTGCAGGTGATGTGCGAGGGCGGCGGACAGGCCAACGTCACGATCATCGAACGGCTCTGACCCCTCACGGCGCCCGGCCGTCGCCCAGGCGCCGCAGGACGAGGTCCGCCTCCGTCATGATCCGGCCGACCAGCTCGGCGCACGACGGCAGGTCCTCGATGACGCCCGCCACCTGCCCGGCCGCCATCACGCCGAGATCCGTCCGCCCGTCCACCATGGCGGCCCGGAGCAGCACCGGCGTGCCGGCGGCCAGCAGCAGCCGGCTCCAGGCCAGCTCGTGGCCCCGCCGCATCGCCAGCCCGTCCCGCACCAACCCGGCCCAGCTCAGCCCCGCCAGCTTCCGGAACGCCGCGGCGTGCCGCAGGGCCCGTACGAACGTGCCGGTCCGCCCGGCGCGTTCGAGGCCGGTGACGAAGGGCGTGCGCAGCATGCGGTGGGGCAGGCCGTCGACGCGGTCGGTGACGGTGACGTCCTGGACGGACGCCGCGAGGTACGCGGCCTTGACGGCCGCCGGCACCGTGCTGTCGGACGTCAGCAGGAAACGCGTGCCCATGGCGATGCCCGCCGCACCGTAGGCGAGGGCGGCCACCAGGCCCCGGCCGTCGTGGAAGCCCCCCGCCGCGACGACCGGAACGTCCACCGCGTCGACCACCTGCGGCAGCAGCACCGACGTCGCGACCTGCCCCGTGTGGCCGCCGCCCTCGCCGCCCTGCACGAGCACCGCGTCCGCGCCCCACGCAGCGACCTTCTCGGCGTGGCGGCGGGCCCCCACGGACGGGATGACGACGACACCGGCGTCCTTCAGCCGGGCGACGAGGTCGCGCGAGGGGGCCAGCGCGAAGGAGGCGACCCGCACCCCCTCCTCGGCGATCAGCCGCACGCGCTCGGCCGCATCGCCCGCGTCCGCGCGCAGGTTGACGCCGAAGGGCCGGTCCGTGCGGGACTTCACCTCCCGGACGGCGGCGCGCAGCTGTGGCACCGTCATGGTCGCGGAGCCCAGGATGCCGAGCGCCCCGGCCTCCGCCGTGGCGGTCACCAGACGGGGGCCCGCGACCCAGCCCATGCCGGTCTGCACCACGGGGTGGCGGACCCCCACCAGCCCGGTCAGTGCCGTCCTCACCTGCGCACCTCGCGATCACGCAGGCCCGCGGGGTCGACGACCTCGCGGATCAGGCGCAGTTCGGCGGCCGAGGGCATGCGGGTGCGCGGCACCCCGTCCGGCACGTCGAGGGGGAAGCCGGTGGCGTCCCGCAGCTCGTCGGCGCTGACACCGGGGTGCAGCGAGCACACGCGCATCGTGCGGTCGGGGGTCTCGAAGTCGAGCACGGCCAGGTCGGTGACGACGCGCACGATGCGGTGGAAGCGGCTGGCCGACGGGCCGGCCGCGGCCGCGCGGTCGTAGCCGACGCCGCTGACCATGTCCACGCGCTCGACCAGGACGCGGGGCGAGTGGCGCGGGATCCAGTAACTGGTCGGGTTGTTGAGGGTGTTCGCGGGGGCGCCGCGCACCCCCAGCAGCTGGCGCGCGGGCCGCTTCCAGTCGCCGATGCAGCTGATGTTCTGGTTGCCGTGCCGGTCGAGCTGGCTCGCGCCCATCATCACGTGCCGCCTGCCGCCGGCGACCATCGCCAGGTGCCGGCGATAGGGCAGCCAGCCCTCGGTGACGCGCGACGCGGACCCCAGTGCCGGGACGTCGCCCATCAGCAGCGCCTCGCCGTCCGTCAGCAGCAGCTCCGGCGCGAACGTGAGGCGGGCGAGCCGCGCCCCGGCGGTGGGGATCACCCCCATCGGGCTCGCCAGCACCTCCCCGCTGCCCCGCCACGCCTCCGCGCACGCCACGACGCAGATCTCGGCCCGGTCGGCACTCACGCCCACTCCTCCGCGAACGCGGCGACCGCCGACCGGTAGCCGGCCTCGTCGCCCGACAGGAAGCGGCCGGTGAACTCGCGCCACTCCTCCGGGTCGGCGGCCGCCTTGGCGTACGCCGCCTGGAACGCCTCGTCCCGTTCGTAGTCCGGCACGCAGGAGGTGAAGTGCGCGCCGCCCGGCGCCTCGACGACGCCGGCGACGCAGTGGCGCTGCACCAGCAGCGTCTGCGGGGCGCCCGCCGCCGCGAACTCCTCTCCCTCGACGATCCGTTCGCAGGAGACGTACGCCTCGCGCGCGGCCTCGCAGAACAGGTCGTCGAAGTACGGGTCCGGTCCCAGGTACTGGGCGTTGCCGCCGCGGTCCGCCCGGTTCAGGTGGACCAGGGCCGCGTCGAGGGTCAGCGCGGGCACGGCGACCAGCTCCTCTCCGTCCGCGTACGGAGACGTGACGGTCCGCAGCCCGGGGTTGACCCGCATCACATCCGAGCCCAGTCCCGCCCGGACCGGGAGGAACGGCAGCCGGTGCGCGGCGGCCGTCAGCCCCCACATGAGCATCGCCTCGTCCAGCTCCGTCAGCTCCAGCTCGCCGCGCTGCCGGGCCGCCCGGAAGTGCGGCTCCAGGGGGATCGAGTCCAGCGTGGCGAACGCCGCGACGAGCTTGCGGATCCGTCCGGCCGCCGCCAGCAGGCCCACGTCGGGGCCGCCGAAGGAGACGACGGTCAGGTCGGTGACGGGGGAGCGGAGCAGGGCCCGCACGAGGGCCATCGGCTTGCGGCGCGAGCCCCAGCCCCCGATGCCTATCGTCATGCCGCTCGACAGCCGGGCGACGGCCTCGTCGGCGGTCATGGTCTTGTCGGCGGTCACGGCCGCTCCTTTCGCGTGCTCCGGGAGACGAACGCGTCGCGGTGGCGGTCGGCGATCCCGCCGAGGCTCGCCTCGAAGGTGAAGCCCTGCTCGTAGCGGTAGCTGCGGTGGACGTCGACGGGGTCGATGCCGTTGAGCGCGGCCTTGGCCATGCGCAGCAGCGCACCGTCCTTGGCGGCGATCTCGCGGGCCAGCTGCAGTGCGGCGTCCGGCAGTTCGGGGCGCGCTACGACGCGCCAGACGGAGCCGTGCCGGTGCAGCTCGCGCGCGGTGACCGTGCGGGAGGTGTAGTAGAGGGTGCGCATCAGGTGCTGGGGCACGAGCCGGGCGAGGTGGGTGGCGGCGCCGAGCGCCCCGCGGTCCAGCTCCGGCAGGCCGAACGTGGCGTCCTCGGAGGCGACGACGGCGTCGGCGTTGCCCACGAGGCCGATGCCGCCGCCCAGGCAGAAGCCCTGCACGGCGGCGACGACGGGCACCGCGCACTCGTACACGGCGGAGAACGCCTCGGCGCAGCCCCGGTTGGCCCCGATCAGGGCGTGGTGGCCGGGGGTGCGCTGCAGCTCCTTGATGTCGACGCCGGCGTTGAAGCCCCGCCCGGCGGCGGCGAGTACGGCGCAGTGGACGGCAGGGTCGGCGCCCACGGCGCGTACGGCCTCCGCCAGGGCGTACCAGCCGTGCACCGGCAGCGCGTTGACGGGCGGATAGTCCACCGTGACGACGGCGACGCCCGGTTCGGGGTGTGCGGTGGAGACGCCCATCGGCTACCTTTCCACCAAACGTTTGTTAGGTAATGCCGAAGGTAGCAGCGGAGTGCCCGCTGCGGGAGGCACACCATGGGCGGAACTCCTGGCGCACAGGGCCGCGTTGTCGTCGTCACCGGCGGCACGCGCGGGGCCGGGGCGGGCACCGCGCGGGCTTTGGCGCCGCCCTGCTCGTCCACGGTGGCGGCGAGCGCCCCCTCTTCCTGGCCGCCGCCGACGTCAACCACCGCCCCAGTGAGGAGTCGACATGACCGCGATCTGTGACGGCCGGGTGGCCGTCGTCACCGGCGCCGGCCGCGGACTGGGCCGGGCCCACGCCCTGGCGCTGGCCGCCGAGGGAGCCCGCGTCGTCGTCAACGACCTGGGCGTCGGGCCCGACGGGGGAGGGGCCTGCGCGGAGCCGGCCCGGCAGGTCGCCGAGGAGATCCGCGCCCGGGGCGGCGAGGCCGTGGCGCACGGCGCCGACGTCGCCACCGCCGACGGCGCGGCCTCCCTCGTCACCACCGCCCTGCGCACCTTCGGGCGCCTGGACGTCCTGGTCAACAACGCCGGGTTCCTGCGCGACCGCATGCTCGTCAGCATGGACGCGGACGACTGGGACGCGGTCGTCCGCGTCCACCTCGCCGGCCACTTCCTGCCGTTGCGCCACGCCTGCGCCCACTGGCGGGCGGAGGCCAAGGCGGGCCGCAGGCCCGTCGCCCGCGTCGTCAACACCACCTCGGGCGCCGGGCTGCTGGGCAGCGTAGGCCAGGCGAACTACGCCGCCGCCAAGGCGGGCGTCGTGGCCCTCACCCTCGTCGCCGCCGCCGAACTCGGCCGCTACGGCGTCCAGGTCAACGCCATCGCCCCCGCCGCCCGCACCCGCATGACCGAGGGCCCCTTCGCCGACGCCATGGCCGCGCCGGCCGACGGCGGCTTCGACGCCATGGCCCCGGCGAACGTCTCCCCGCTGGTGGCGTGGCTGGCGTCGGCGGCCTCCGAGGGCGTCACCGGCCAGGTCTTCGCCGTGGAGGCCGGCCGCATCACGGTGATGGAGGGCTGGCACCCGGGCCCCACGGCCGACAAGGCCGACCGCTGGTCCCCGGCGGAAGCGGGGGAGGCGGTACGCGGCCTGCTGCGGGGCGCCCGGACGCCGCGGCCGGTGTACGGCGCAGGCTGAGCCGGCCGTTCAGGACACGACGTCCTTGCGCCGGAAGTGCCGGAACGCGCAGGCGAACAGCACCACCGCATACGACACCGACACCACCGTCCCCTTCACCATCCCGCCCCACTCCAGGTGAGGCTGCAGCGCATCGGCCCACGCGTACTGCCAGTGCGCGGGCAGCAGCTGCCGCCACTCGCCCAGCGCGGTGACCGCGTCGAGCACGTTGCCGACGATGGTGAGCCCCATGGCGCCCCCCACCGCGCCCAGCGGCGCGTCCGTCACCGTGGACAGCCAGAACGCCAGCGCGGCCGTGACGAGCTGGCTGACGAACACGAAGGCGACGACGATCGCGAGGCGCCCCACGGCCGTCCCCGCGTCCAGCGACCCGCCGGTGGGAATCCGCAGCGGCCCCCACCCGTACGCCGCCGTCCCCGCGACCAGGGCCACCAGCGGCAGCAGCACCATGGCCGCGGCGCTGAACCCCAGCGCCACCGCCAGCTTGCTCAGCAGCAGCCGGGCCCGCGGCACCGGCGCCGCCAGCAGGTAGCGCAGCGACGACCAGCTCGCCTCCGACGCCACCGCGTCCCCGCAGAACAGCGCCACCGGCACCACCAGCAGAAAGCCCGCCGACACGAACAGCGTGGTGGCCGCGAAGTTGACCCCCGAGGCCGTCGCGGTGTCCATCAGGGTCACGCGCGCGTTGCGCCCGCCGGGGTCGCCGCCGATCGCGAAGGCCGCGATCAGCACGAACGGCAGGACCGCCAGCACCGCCCCCATCACCAGCGTGCGGCGCCGCCGCAGCTGCCGCGCCGCCTCCACCCGGAGCGGCAGGGTGCGCCGTGCGCGGTAGCCGGGTGCGGACTCCAGGGCGGCACTCATGCCGAACCTCCGATCAGGGTCAGGAACGCGTCCTCCAGCCGCCGGTGCGGGCCCACGCTCGCCACCGGCACCTCCAGCCGGACCAGTTCCACCAGCAGTTCCGGCGCGCTCGCGCCGTCCAGCCGCACCAGCAGCCCCTCGTCGGTGCGCACGGCCGAGGCCACCCCCGGCAGCGCGGCGACCTTGTCGGCCACCACCTCCGACACCCCGCCGGCGACGCCCACCAGCAGCGCGTCGCCGGAGCCCACGATCTCGGCCACCGGCCCGGCGCCGACCAGCCGTCCGCGGTCCATCACCACCAGGTGCGTGCAGGACTGCTCGACCTCGGCGAGGAGGTGGCTGGAGACGATGACGGTCCGGCCCGCCGCCGCGTAGCGGATCATCACCTCGCGCATCTCCCGGATCTGCGGCGGGTCCAGGCCGTTGGCCGGCTCGTCCAGGATCAGCAGGTCCGGAAGCCCCAGCATGGCCTGCGCGATCGCCAGCCGCTGCCGCATGCCCTGGGAGTACGTGCGCACGGCCCGGTCGAGCGCCGAGCCCAGCCCGGCGATCTCCAGGGCCTCGTCGAGGTGCGCGTCCGCGGCCGGGCGGCCCGTGGCGCGCCAGTACAGGTCCAGGTTGGCCCGCCCGGACAGGTGCGGCAGGAAGCCCGCGCCCTCCACGAACGCCCCGACCCGCGACAGCACGGGAGCGCCCGGCCGGATCGCGTGCCCGAACACGTGGATCTCGCCCGCGTCGGGCCGGATGAGGCCCATGAGCATGCGCAGCGTCGTGGTCTTGCCGGCGCCGTTGGGCCCCAGCAGCCCCAGCACCTGCCCCCGCTCGACCCGGAACGACAGGTCCTGCACGGCGTAGGCGTCGGCGGACTTGGCGTACCGCTTGCTCAGGCCGGTGATCTGCAGCGGCACGTCGGCCAGGGCCGGGTCGGGCGCAGGTGCGGAGGTGCGCCGCCGGCCCGTCAGCAGCACCGCGGCCGCCACGAGCACGGCACCGGCCGGCAACGCCCACGTCCACCACGGCATCCCGGCCGAGCCGGTCCGCACGTCGGGGGCGGTCGGCACGCTCAGCCCGCCGTCGGCCGGCGACACGGTGTACGTGGCGGGCTGCGCCGGGGAGGCGTAGCCGAGGTCGGTGGCGGCGAACACCAGGCGCATGCGGTGCCCGGGCTCGAAGGTGTGGTCGATGGCGGGCAGCCGCACCTCGACCGTCCGGCCGTCCTTCGCGTCGGTGACGCGCACCGGCGCCACGAGCTGCGCCGGCAGCACCTGCTGCCGGTCCGGGCCCACGTCGTAGACCTTGGCGAAGAGGACGGCCTCGCCCGAGTCCGAGGCGACCTTCACCCGGGCGGTCGGCGAGCCGGTGACGTGCACGCCCTCGGTGAGCGCCCCGGACTCGAAGCTCGCGTACTGGCCGGGGAAGTCCAGGGACACCCCGAGGCCCAGCCCCGACAGCTGGGAGACGGCGCCGACGCCGGGGACGGCGGACAGCGCCGGGGGCGCGGCGCCGGCCGGGTTGACGAACGACTGAGCACCGCGGCCGAGCGCGACGGTGCGGGTCTCGTTGCGCAGGCCGGGGTACCGCGTGCCGGTCGCGGTGTGCAGGCGCGCCCGGCCGTCGGTGGTGTCGATGCCCCCGGTACGGCTGACGCGGAACGCGGGACCGGTGCCGGCCTGCTCGTCGCCCTTGAGGTAACGGTCGAACCACGCGCGCGTGCGCCGCTCGATGCGGTCCTGCTCGCCCGAGGTGCCGCTGTCGTGGCCCCCGGCGATCCAGTCGACGGCGGTGGGAGCGCCGTTGCGCCGGATGGCGTCGGCCGCCGCGTCGGACTGGTCGAGCGGGAAGAGGGAGTCGTTCTGCCCCTGGACGAGGAGCGTGGGGACCTTGATGCGGTCCGCGACGGCGGAGGGGCTGCGGCGCTCCAGCAGCTCCCGTGCGCCGGGGTCGGGCTTTCCGGCGACGGCCACGCGCTCGTACATCTCGCACAGGCTCCGTTCGAACCGGCCGCAGCCGGAGCCGGGGTCGCGGCCGGGCGGGCGGCCGGCCGGCTTGCCGTCGGTGCCGGTCGCGGTGGAGCCGGTGGTGAAGAAGATGCCGGCCCACAGCTTCTTGAAGACGTCGCCGGGGAAGAGCGAGTCGGCGAGGTTCCAGTAGGTGATCTGCGGGGCGATGGCGTCGACCCGCTTGTCGTGCCCGGCGGCCAGCAGTGCGACCGCACCGCCGTAGGAGCCGCCCGCGACGCCCACCCGGGGGTCCCCGGCCGCGTCCAGGCGCACCTCGGGGCGCCGGGCGAGCCAGTCGATCAGCCGGGACACGTCGGCGACCTCGCGGTCGGGGTCGTTGAGCCCGATGCGGCCGGTGGACCGCCCGAAGCCGCGCGCCGACCAGGTCAGCACCGCGTAGCCGGACCGGGCCAGGTCCTCGGCCTGCTCGCGCAGGTCGTCCTTGCTGCCCCCGAAGCCGTGCGCGAGCAGCACGGCGGGCCGGCGCTCCTGCGCCCGGCCGGAGGTGAAGAACGAGGTGTCGATGCGGACGGTGTCCGCGCCGCCCGGCGCCGCGGGCATGCGCATCGTACGGTCCTCGCGGTGCACGGGAGGGTCGCCGCCGGTGGCCGAGGCCACGGTCCAGGTACCGGCACCGGCGAGCACGGCGACGGCGGCCGAGGCGGCGAACAGCCGCCGCCCGCGTGGCCGGGGGAAACGCAGCTTCATGTTCGAATGCTAAGCGGAGCCGGTTTTCGGCTGGGCGCGGAGGCTATCCGCGTGCCATGTCCGCCAGCTTGGTGACGGTGTTCCAGTTGCGCGCCGTGCCCGCCGTGCCCAGGCGCCGCTCGGTCAGCACCTTCGCGAGCTTGGAGTCCCGGATGCCTTCCGCGCAGTGCAGGTACACCTCGCGCTCGCCCAGCGCGAATTCTTCGGGCGCGTAGGCCGCGGGGTCGAGGTCCGCGACGGTGGCCGGATCGGCCGGACCGCCGAGGAAGATCACGAGGAACCGGGAGGGGTCGACCACCCGGCCGGCAAACGGATCGGCGTCGACGACACGGCGCATCTCCGCCGCGTCGCGCACCAGGCAGGTCACGGAGAACCCCAGCTCCCGCTCGATGGCCCCTTCCAGCGCGGTGGCCAGCACCCCCTCGTCCGTCTCCGTGTGGGTGAACACCGCATTGCCGCTGTTGAGGTGGGTCCGGACCGCTTCGCACCCCATGTCCGTCAGCATCTCGCGGAGGGTCTGCATGGGGACGCGCTTCTTGCCGCCCACGTTGATGCCGCGCAGGAGCGCCACGTACGTCGTCACACCGTCACCCTAGTGCGAGCGGTCGGACGCCCCGGCCGCGGTGTGCGCCCCTGAAGGCACGCACACCCGGCCCTCCGGGGAGCTTCAGGCACGCGCCAGCCGGAGGGTGACGATCTCGAACGGCCGCAGGGCCAGGACCACGCACCCGTCCCCGGCCGCCAGGGAGTCCGTGGGCCGCTCCAGCAGATCGCACACGGACACCGCCCCCACGGCGAAGCCCGCGGCCAGCCGGGCACGGGCCCGCCCACCGCGCGACTCGTACAGGCGGACGACGACATCACCGCTGCCGTCGTCCGCCAGCTTCACCGCCGAGACCACGACCGCGTCGTCGTCGACGGACACCAGCGGCTCCACCCCGCCCGAGCCGGACACCCGCCGCTCCGGCAGGTTGATCCGGTAGCCCTCGCGCACCGCGTCCCCCACCGACGCCCCCGGCACCAGCGCGTACCGGAAGCGGTGCACCCCCTGGTCCGTGCGCGGGTCGGGGAAGCGCGGGGCCCGCAGCAGCGACAGCCGCACGGTGGTGGTCGTCCCGCCGCCCTCCGCCCGCACCGCCCGCGTCACGTCGTAGCCGTACGTCGAGTCGTTGACCAGTGCCACGCCCCACCCCGGCTCCTCCAGGTGCACGAAGCGGTGCGCGCACGCCTCGAACTTCGCGGCGTCCCAGCTGGTGTTGGTGTGCGCGGGACGGTACAGATGACCGAACTGCGTCTCTGCCGCCACCCGGTCGGTGTGCACGTCCAGCGCGAACGCGGCCTTGAGGAACTTCTCCGTCTCGCGCCAGTCCACCTCCGTCGCGACGTCCAGCCGCCGCTCGCCCGCCGGCAGTCCGATCCGCTGCTCGACCCGCGACGCCCCGAAACGGCGCACCACCCGCACCGCCGCCCCGCCGTCCACGGCCTCCAGCCGCTCCACGTCCGTCAGGTCGGTGACGGTGTTGCGGTAGAAGTGGTCCACGTCCCACGCGTCCCACATGGTGGGGAAGTCCTGGTGGAGCTGCAGCAGGTTGGCCGCACCGCCCGGCGCCACGGCCTCCCGTCCGCTCACGTGGTCGTACACCGACACGACGAGCCCGCGCCCGTCGATCCCCACCCGCAGCAGTCCGTTGTCGAGGACGTACCCGCCACCCTCGCGCTCCGCCGTCCGCGGTGCCGCGCCCGCCGGCGGCACGTCCGGCACCGCGCCGAGCGCCGGCACGCCACCGCGCCCGTGCGGCGCCGCGTTGAAGACGACCGTGCCCCCGGCCGGGCCCGCCCCCGCGAGCGCCGCCAGTGCCTCGCCGATGACCGACTCCAGCTCGGCGGCCACCTCCGCGTACGTCTGCGCCGCCTCCCGGTGCACCCACGCGATCGACGTGCCTGGCAGGATGTCGTGGAACTGGTGCAGCAACACCGTCTTCCACAGCCGGTCCAGCCGCTCGTACGGGTACGGGGCGCCGGCCCGTACCGCCGCCGTCGCCGCCCACAGCTCCGCCTCGCGCAGCAGGTGCTCCGAGCGCCGGTTGCCCTGCTTGGTGCGGGCCTGGCTGGTCAGCGTCGCCCGGTGCATCTCCAGGTACAGCTCGCCCGCCCACACGGACGCGTGGGCGTACTCCGCGTGCGCCTTCTCGAAGAACGCGGACGGCTTCTCGAAGACGACCTTCGCCGAGCCCTCCAGGTCCGCCAGCCGCTTCGCCCGCGCCAGCATCTCGCGCGTCGTGCCCCCGCCGCCGTCGCCCCACCCCGTCGGCGCGAGCGAGCGCGTGGCACCGCCCTTCTCCTGGAAGTTGCGGACCGCGTGCGCGAGCTCCTGCCCCGACAGCTGTGCGTTGTAGGTGTCGATCGGCGGGAAGTGCGTGAAGACGCGGGTGCCGTCCAGCCCCTCCCACCAGAACGTGTGGTGCGGGAACTTGTTGGTCCGGCTCCACGAGATCTTCTGCGTCAGGAACCACTTCGCCCCCGCCAGCCTCACCAGCTGCGGCAGCGCCGCCGAGTAGCCGAACGAATCCGGCAGCCACACCTCCTCCGTCTCGATCCCGAACTCCTCCAGGAAGAACCTCTTCCCGTGCACGAACTGCCGCGCCAGCGCCTCCGCCCCCGGCATGTTCGTATCGGACTCCACCCACATGCCGCCCACCGGGACGAAACGCCCGTCGGCGACCGCCTTCTTCACCCGCGCGTACACCTCCGGCCGGTGCTCCTTGATCCACGCGAACTGCTGCGCCTGCGACATCGCGTAGACGAACTCCGGCTCGTCCTCCAGCAGCGCGGTCATGTTCGACGTCGTACGGGCCACCTTGCGCACCGTCTCGCGCAACGGCCACAGCCACGCCGAGTCGATGTGGGCGTGCCCGACCGCACTGATCCGGTGCGCCGAAGCGTGCGCCGGCGCGGACAGCACGCCCGTCAGCTCGCCCCGCGCCCGCTCCGCCGTGCCGCCCACGTCCTGCAGGTCGAGGGCGTCCAGCGCCCGCTCGACGGCCCGCAGCACCTCCCAGCGGCGCGGCGAGTCCACCGACAGCCCGGTCATCAGCTGCTCCAGTACCTCCAGGTCCTGCACCAGCTCCCACACCGTCCGGTCGAAGACGGCCAGGTCCATGCGCGCCAGCCGGTAGCGCGGGGCGGCGTCGGCCGTCCCGCGGTCGCCGAGCTCGGTCGGCAGGAAGGGGTGGTAGTCGAGGATCACGGGGTTGGCGGCGGCCTCCACGTGCAGCAGCACCCGCTCACCGCCCGTCACCTTCTCGCCGATGCGCACCCACTGGGTGCGCGGGTTGAGCCCCTTCACCGGTGAGCCGTCCGGGCGGTAGACCAGCCCCTCGCACTGGAACCCCGCCATGTTCTCGTCGAAGCCCAGGTCCAGCAGCGCCTCGACGGTACGTCCGGCCCACGCCGTCGGCACCGTCCCGGACACGGTGAACCAGCTGGTGCCCCAGGCCGGCCCCCACTGCGCCCCCACCGCGATGGGCGCGCCCTCGGCCGCGATGCCCTCCGCGACGGGCACGGGCTCGCCGGGCGCGTGCCAGACGGAGACGTCCAGGGGCACCGACTCGGGATACACGGCCGGCCGGATGCGCTCGTCCAGCACCCGCTTGAGACGGGCTTCGGTGATCGTGCGGTCGTTGTGCATGCGTCTCCTTCGAAGGATCCCCTCGCCCGGGCGGGGCTACCAGCGGAACGTGACGGAAGCGGGCGCCGACGCGGTGTACAGCTCGTCCACGGCACGCACGTCGATGCGGGTGGCCGCCTCGCCGCCCGCACGGCGCATCGCCGGGACGTAGTAGGCATGCCCGCAGGTGCCGCCCAGAAAGCGGAATCCCCCGCCGGGCAGCGCCTGGCACAGCTCGTAGTGGCGTACGGGCCCGGCCGCGGCGCCCCACGCCAGCCGCAGCGCGGCGGTGCCGTCCGCCTGCGGCAGCGCCGCGGTCACGGACACGGCGCCGGGCCGGCCGGGGACGGGCGGGACGGCGTCGCGCACCGCGAGCCGGCCCAGCCGCCAGCGGACCGTCCCCCCGTCCGCCGCGACCAGCCGGACGCCCAGGGCGCGGACGGCCTGCCCGCGCCGCCCGCGCAGCAGGGCACCGGCACGCAGCACGACCGTGGTCCAGCCGCCGCCACCCGCCCGGAGGACTCCCGCCGGCAGATGCACGAAGCGGTACGGACGCTCCTCCAGGGCCACGGCCAGCTCGACGCGGACGCCCGGCGAGCCGGGGTCCGTGCGGTGCGTCAGCTCCACCACCGTCTCCTTCGCCAACGGCAGCCTCGCCGTGTACAGCTCGACCGTCGTGGGCCCGCCGAGCGCGCCCTGTACGAGCAGGCTGCCGCCCCCGTGCCAGGCGTCGGCGAAGTCGAAGCCCACCGCCGGCCGGGCCCCCGGTGTATGGATCACCCAGCGGCGGCCGGGCAGCCGGTCCTGCAGACCCAGGTGGTTCCATGCCGCCTCGCCGGTCCGCCGGCCCTGCTCGTACCAGCCCGTACCGTGACCGGTGTTGAAGGTGGTGGCGAAGGGCAGCGAGGTGAGCGTCGAACGGTCCGCGACGGACACGGCCGGCGCCCGCCACGCCCCGGCGCCCGGACGGGCGGGGTCCAGGGACGGCCCGGACCAGAAGCGGTCGTCGCGCGCGTGGAAGGCGGCGGGCGTGCGCTCGCCCGCGGGCAGGCTCGTCCATGTCCATTCGGGGCGGTAGAAGCCGAACGAGGCGACGTGCGGCCGGCCGGCCGCCACGACCGCGTCCCAGTCGACGGGCGTGTCCCAGCCGCGCGCCTCGACGTCGACGCCCGCCCACAGCTCGTACGGGCTGCGCCCCGCGCCCCGCGCCCGCTCCGCGGAGGCGACCAGGCCCGGGCCGCTCCAGTCGAAGTTGAGGAACATGCCGTCCGAGGCGCGGAAGAACGGGGCGTTGTGGTCGTTCAGCTCGTTCTGCCAGGCGACCTCACCCGAGATCGCCATCGCGTCGTACCAGGTCACCCGCAGCCCGGCACCCTGCTCCCGTAACTGGGCGACGAAGTCGCGCATGTCCGCCCCGAGCCGGGCGTCGCCACCGCCGGTCTCGGCGTTGAGGAACCAGCCGTCGAACCCGTACGCGCGGGCCACCCGCACCAGCTGCCCGGCGAGGGGGAACCCGCCCTGCGCGTCGCGCCGCACCAGGTCCCGGGTCCAGCGCAGCTGCCCGCCGTACGCGACGGGCGGCAGGAAGACCGTGCCCAGCACCGGCACGCCGTTGCGGTGCGCGGCGTCCACGACGGGCGCGTTGGGGGCGAGGATCAGGCCCTCGCCGGCGGACCCGCCCCAGAAGACCAGCTCGTCGAGGTAGGCCCAGTGGGTGAGCGCGTAGAAGTCGGCGGTGGGGGAGCCCTGTGAGGGATTGCCGGACGTGGTCGCGAAGGCGGCGAGGGCCGAGACGCGGGCCTGCCCGGCGCGCGCGGTGCCGTTGGGCGGTGGGGGAGTGAAGCGCGGGGCGAGCGGGACGGTGGCTCTGTTGAAGGGCAGGTCGGGGTCGTCCTCGGGCCGCCACGTGCTGAGGCTGCGCCAGCGGATGCCGGGCCCGGGCGCACCGGCGGGGAGGCTGTCGGGGTACCAGTAGGAGGCGTACGGCTGGAGGTCGGCGGCCGGCGCGGTGGCCGGCGCGGCGTGCGCGCGGCCCGTCGGTGCGGCGGCGGCGACGGCGGAGGCCGCACCTGCCGTGAGGGCCTGACGGCGCGTGATGTCCATGGGGCTCCTTCGGTGACGGCGCTGCGAATCCTCCGGCAGCGGGAACGGGGGGGCAGGGGACGGCCCGGGGCCCGGTGCGTGGGGGATCAGGGGGGCGTTCAGGGGCGGACCACCTCCGTGATGCCCCGTGCGGCCAGATACCGCGCATCCCCCGCCCGCTGGGCGAGGACCACCGCCGGACGCCCCCCGTCGGAGGCCACCCGCATCCACGCCTCGAAGAAGGTGCCACCCGGCGCACACACCTCGCGCCGGGGCGCGTCGTCCGGGTCGCCCACGTCCAGGACGAGCGCGAGGCGGCGCGGCGCGGGCGCCCGGTGCACGCGCTCCTCCCGCCACTCCCGGACGAGCCGTGACATCACCTCCCCGGCAGGTTTGATCCGCCGGTCGTTGGTGAACAGGCCGAGCCCGTACTCCAGCTCCGGGAAGTCCGCGAGCGCACGGTCGACGTCGTGGGAGCACCACCAGGTGACGCCCCACACGTCCGGGCAGTCCAGCACGTGCGCGACGGTCGCCTCCGTGAAGGCGGCGGCGTGCTGCGGCGGAACGTGCGGGGCGGGGGCGCCGGCCTCCTGCAGCCAGACCGGGCGGGCCGGGTCCTCGGCCCACGCCTTGGCCAGCTCGACGAGGTAGGCCGCGTGCAGGGTGGTGGGGCGGCCGTCGTGACCGTGGCGCTGGGCGGTGCCGTTGAAGACCCAGGAGTGCACGGCGGTCATCGCGCCGAGCCGGGCGGAGTGGGCGGGGGTGAAGGGGTGCGTGCCGTCGTACCAGGCGGCGTCGTACGACGCGTGCACGTGCAGGCGGCCCGGCGCGTCCTTCTCGCAGGCGTCGAGCATGCACCGCAGCCACCGCCCGGCGTCACCGGGCCCGATCCGGTCGGGATCGGGGTGGGGCGGGCCGGAGAACTGGTTGACCTCGTTGCCCACGGTCATGCCCAGGAAGTGGGGGCGCCCGGCCAGGGCGCCGGCGAGCACGCTCAGGTAGGCGGCCTGGGCGTCGACGACGGCGGCGTCGGTGAACATGTTCCGCCGGTGCCAGGTGGTGGTCCAGGAGGGGACGAAGTCGAAGCTGGACAGATGTCCCTGGAGACCGTCGACGCTGACGTCGAGCCCGCGTTCGCCGGCCGCGTCGACCAGGAGCAGCAACTGCTCGACGGCGCGCGGCCGGATGAGGGTGCGGTTGGGCTGGAAGAGGGGCCACAGCGGGAAGACGCGGATGTGGTCCAGGCCGAGGACGGCGATGGAGTCCAGGTCCGCGCGGAGGGAGTCCAGGTCGAAGTCGAGCCAGTGGTGGAACCAGCCCCGGGTGGGGGTGTAGTTGACGCCGAAGCGGGGGACGGTGGCCATGGCGGGTCCTCCTGGGGTGGCGGAAGCGGTGGTCAGCCCTTGACGGCGCCTTCGCCGGCCCCGCGGAAGAAGGAGCGCTGCAGGCAGGCGAACATCACGACGAGCGGGGCGACCGCGATGACGGTTCCGGCGGCGACCAGCCGCGGGTTCTGCGTGAACGTGCCGTGCAGGTGGTTCAGCCCGACGGTGAGCGTGAAGCGGTCCGAGTCGGACAGGACGATCAGCGGCCACAGGAAGTCGTCCCAGGCGCCCATAAAGGCGAAGATCGCGACGACGGCGAGGGTGCCGCGCACCGAGGGCAGACCGATCCGGAGGAACCGCTGCCATGCGGTGGCCCCGTCGATGACGGCCGCCTCCTCGATCTCCCGGGGCACGGCGGCGAAGGCGTTCCGCATGAGCAGGACGTTCAGGGCACCGACGGCGCCGGGCAGCGCGACGGCGACGAGCGTGTTGTTGAGGTGGAGGTCGCGGACCATCGTGAACTGCGCGATCACAATGGACTCCAGGGGCACCAGCAGCGCCATTACAAAGGCGATGCCCGCCGCCTTCCGCCCGCGGAAGCGCAGCCGGGCCAGCGCGTAGCCGGCCGTAGAGGCGCCGACGAGGTTGGTGACCACGCTGGCGGCGGCGACCTTCAGGGAGTTCAGGGCGTAGTCCCAGACGGGGATGATGCGGGCGACCTCGCGGTAGTTGTGGAGGGTCGGATGCTCGGGCAGGAAGCGCGGCGGGGAGGTGTAGACGTCCTCGGTGGTGCCCTTGAACGAGGTGGACAGCTGCCACAGGAACGGGCCGACGGTGAGGGCCAGGACGGCCAGCATCAGCACGTAGCGCAGCGCCTTCTCCCAGGCCGGGGTCCGGCGCACCAGGCGTCCTCCTCGCCCCAGGTGTCTTCCTCGCATCAGGCGTCCTCCTTCCGGTCGGCGCGCAGGACGAGCAGCATCAGCAGCAGCGCGATGACGAAGACGACGAGGGAGAGCGCCGAGGCGTAGCCGACGCGCCCGTTCAGCCCGGTGCCGGTGCGCTGGACGAGCATGACCAGGGTGGTGTCCTGGCCGGCGGGTCCTCCGGTGGGGCCGGCGAGCAGGTAGACCTCGGAGAAGACCTTGAACGCCGCGACGGACGACAGCGCACCGACCAGCACCATGGTGGACCGCACCGCGGGCACGGTGACGCTGACGAAGCGGCGCAGGGCGCCGGCCCCGTCGACGGCGGCCGCCTCGTGCAGCTCGCGGGGGACGTTCGCGAGTGCCGCGAGGTAGATGACCATGTAGTAGCCGAGGCCCTTCCACACGGTCAGCGCCATGGCGCTGAGCAACAGCAGCCACGAGTTGCCGAGGAAGTCGACGGGGCCGGCCCCGAGGGTGTGCAGGAGGGCGTTGAGCAGGCCGCGGTCGTCGAGCATCCACCCCCAGATCAGGGCGACCACGACGACGGACGCCACGACCGGCGTGTAGAAGGCGGAGCGGAAGAAGGCGACACCGGGCAGCTGCTTCTGGACCAGCAGCGCGAGCAGCAGGGGCAGCAGCACGGTGAACGGCACCACGAGGGCGACGTAGAGGGCGCTGTTGCGCAGGGCGGTCCAGAACTGTTCGTCGTCGAGCATGGCGCGGAAGTTCGCCAGGCCCACCCACGTGCCGGGGGTGAGGGTGCGGGCGTCGGTGAACGCCTTGTGGACGGTCGTCAGGAACGGATAGAGGCTGAAGGTGGCGACGACGGCGAGGCCGGGCAGCAGGAAGAGCCAGGGGCTGGCGGCGTGGTGGGTGCGGACGCGGGAGGCGGACGGCCGGCGCACGACGGGTATCAGCCCTGCCGGAGGAGCTTGTTGCTCTGTGCGGCCGCGTCGTCGAGTGCCTGCCGGGGCGTCTTCTTCCCCTGCAGCGCCTTGGCGACCTCGTTGCGCAGGACGGTCTTCATCTCCTCGCTCATCACCACCGGCGTGTAATTGACCGCACCCTTGAGCATCTTCGCGGACGCGACGCGGACCCGGCCCTCGTCGGTGCCGTCGTCCTGCGTCCAGTACGGGTCGTCCAGGGAGCCCTTGGTGCTGGGGAAGACGGCAACCTTGTGCGCGAAGGACTCCTGGTTCTTCCTGTCCGTGACGAAGTGGGCGAAGGCGATGGCAGCCGCCTTGTGCCGGCTCTGCTGATGGACGGCCAGGCCCATCACGTACATGTTGGGTTTGCCGGTGTTGTTGGGCGCCTCGGTGATGCCGAGGTTGCGGTAGAGGGTGGGGGCGTTCTTCTTGAACGTGTCCAGATCGTGGGCGCTGCCCGGGTTCATGGCGACCTTCTGCTCCAGGAACTTCTGACCGGATTTCTCCGGGGTGTTGGTGAGCGCCTGCGGATCCAGGCCGCCGTGGTCGTAGAGCTCCTTGTACCGGGTGAGGAGCTCGACGCCCTTCGGCTCGTTGTAGGTGAATTTCGTGGCGTCGTCGTTCATCAGCCGCACGCCGTAACGGCCGAAGTCCTCGATGGCGGGGGTCCCGGCGAGCGTGGCCGTGCGGCCGCCGGACTGCCGCGCCATCCGGCCGGCGGCCGCGAACAGCTCGTCGTAGCTTTTCGGAGGCTTCTCGGGGTCGAGCCCCGCCTCCCGGAAGAGGGTTTTGTTGTAGAAGAGCGGCCCGGTGTTGAGGTACCACGGGAAGGAGTACGAACCATCCAGCCCCGGCAGCGTGTTGCCCTGCCACGCCTCCGGCGTGTACTCGTCCTTGAAGCGGGCGGCGGCCTTCTCCTTGTCCAGGTTCATCAGCACCCCCGCCCTGGCCAGGGGATAGGAGAGGTCGGGGGAGACGTTGACGACGTCCGGGAGGGTGCCGCCGGCCGCGTCGGCGCTGAGCTTGTCGGCGTAGTGCTCGGCCGGCTGGTCCCGCCAGGTGACCTTGACGCCGGGATTCTCCTTCTCGAAGTCCTTGACGAGACCTTCGAAGTAGTCCTTGAAATTCGCCCGGAGATTCCAGGTCTGGAAGGTGATGTCGCCCTCGGGCTTTCCGTCGGCGCTCGATCCGCCTCCGCCCCCGCCCCCGTCCCCCGCATCGCCCGACCCGCAGGCGGTGAGCGCCAGAGCGGCGACGAGAAGGGGCACGGTGGCGGCGGCTCTGCGGGGCCGGGGCAGGGGCATGGCGGCTGATCTCCTTCGATCGGGTCGGCAGGAGGCAGCACAAAACCTGCACCCCGAAAGGGAGTTGCGTCAATACTTCCGTCACGCACTAATGCGCTTTAGTGTGACGGCACTCAAGCGCTTCAGTGGGAGGGCAGCCATGCGCCGCAGGCCGACGATGAAGGACATCGCACGCCGCGCGGGCGTCTCCGAGAGCGCGGTGTCCTTCGCCCTCAACGACCGGCCGGGCGTCTCCGCCGCCACCCGGGCGCGGGTGCGGCGCGTCGCCGACCAGCTGGGCTGGCAGCCCAGCACGGCCGCCCGCGCCCTGTCCGGCGAGGGGGCGGCCACCGTCGGCCTCGTCCTGGCCCGGCCCGCCCGTACGCTCGGCGTCGAGTCGTTCTTCCTCCAACTCGTCTCCGGAGTGCAGGAGGCGCTCGCCACCCGGCGCCTGGGGCTGCTGTTCCAGGTCGTGGAGGACGTGGACGCCGAGTGCGCGGTCTACCGCCGCTGGTGGGCCGAGCACCGCGTGGACGGCCTCCTCGTCGTCGACCCGCGCGAGGCCGACCCGCGCCCGGCGCTCCTCGCCGAACTCGGCCTGCCCGCCGTGATCATCGGCGCTCCGGGCGCACGCCCCGTTCCCGCCGGCACCCCCGTCTCTCACCTCTGGGCCGACGACGCCGGTGCGATGGCCTCCGTCGTCGAGCACCTCCACGGCCTCGGCCACCGCCGCGTGGTGCACATCGCCGGCCTGCCCGGCCTCGCCCACACCCGCCGCCGCATCGACTCCCTGCGCACGGAGGCCGGGCGCCGCCACCTGACCGACGTCACCTCCCTCCCCACCGACTACTCCGACGCCCAGGGCGCCGAGGCCACGCGCCGGGTTCTCGCCTCCGCCCGGCCGCCCACCGCGATCGTCTACGACAACGACGTCATGGCGGTGGCGGGCCTGGCCGTCGCGGCCGAGCGCGGCGTGTCCGTCCCCGGCGACCTTTCGATCGTCGCGTGGGACGACTCGGTCCTGTGCCGCGCCACCCACCCCCCGCTCACCGCACTGACCCGTGACACCGCGGCCTTCGGCCGCCAGGCGGCGATCCACCTGACGGCCCTGCTGGCCGGCGCCCCCGCCACGGACCTGCGCGCCGCCCTCCCCCGCCTCACGTCCCGCGCCAGCACGGGCCCGGCGCGCGGGACGACGCCTGCGGCCCGGTAGGGACAGCCGCGGCCACCACGCCGAACGGGCGAATTATCAGAAAAGAAGTTCGGGGGTGCGGCCGGTGGTCAATTCCTGAAGAAGGCTGCTCCGGCCGACGGTCACGTCTTCGAAGGAGGACCCTCATGCGCCCGAGCCCACGCCGGTACCGAATACTGGCCCTCGCCTCCGCCCTGCTCGCCGCCGCCCTCCCGGGCGCCGTCGCGAACGCCTCGCCCGCGCCGCCGAAGCCGCACGCCGACGCCCGGCACCGGGCGCCGCACAACTTCGACGAACTCGACTGCGAGGGCCCCGAGGAGGACCGGCTGCCGCCGAACGACTCGGGACAGGGCGGCGTCCACACCCCGTCCGGCGCATCCCGCCACCGGCGGGCCCACGCGCCCGCCCTCCCCACCGTCAAATGGCCCAAGAACATCCCCGACCTCGACGACGCCCGGCGCATGCTCCGCGAACTTCCCGTCCGGAGATTCGACAGCACGGGTTTCCGGCGCGAGCAGTTCGGCGGCAAGAACTGCTGGGTCCTGCACGGCGCCGACAAGTGCTCCACCCGCGAGCTCGCCCTCAAGGCCCGGTCCGAAATCCCGGTCACCCTGCGCGGCTCCTGCAAGGTCGTCGGCGGCCGCTGGGAGAGCGCCTACGACGGCATGACCGTCGCCAACCCCCTGCGCGTCGACATCGACCACATCGTCCCGCTCAAGGTCGCCTGGGGCTCCGGCGCCCGGAACTGGCCGGAACACAAGCGCCGCGCCTTCGCCAACGACCTCAGCGGCTCGCCCCAGCTCATCGCCGTCTCCACCTGGAGCAACCGCGACAAGGGCGACAAGACCCCCGACAAGTGGCTCCCCAAGGGTCACGAGTGCCTCTACAGCCGTGCATGGATCGGGGTGAAGGACTACTACGACCTCAACGTCACCCGCGCAGAAAAGCGCAAACTCCAACAGGTCCTACGCCGCTGCTGAACCCCTCAACCCCTCCTGACCAGCCCAAACCCCGCCCCCGCCGCCCACCCCTCACGGTGACTGCTGTTTAATTGCGACTGATTCGCAACAGCAATAGATGGTGAGTAGAGGTGCAGGGCATGACGGCCCGGTCCGTACGGGGAGTGGCCGCCGTGGCCACGGCAGGTGTGCTCGCAGGAGGGGTGGCCGGCTGCTCGGCGCCCGGTGGGAGCGGGGGCGCGGGAGCCAAGGACTCGCTCGTCGTCGGGCTCGCCAACGAGCCCGAGACCCTCAGCCCCCTCCTCGGTTACGGCAAGGACGGCAACTCCAAGATCTTCGACGGGCTGCTGCGCCGCGACGCGGCCATGAAGCTCCAGCCCGCCCTCGCCGCCGGACTGCCCGAGATCACCGACGACGGACGCACGTACACCTACAAGCTCCGCCAGGGCGTGACGTTCAGCGACGGCAAGCCCTTCTCCGCCAAGGACGTGGTCTTCACCTACCGGACCATCCTCGACGAGAAGACCAACAACGCCGCCAAGGGCGAGCTCGACGCCATCGACAAGGTCACCGCCCAGGGCGACGACACCGTCGTCTTCGCGCTCAAGTACCCCTACGCCCCCTTCGCCGAGCGCACCGTGCTGCCCATCGCACCCGAGCACGCGGCCAAGGGCCAGGACGTCAACACCGGCTCGTTCAACACCGCGCCCATCGGCACCGGCCCGTACGTCCTCACCGGCTGGAGCAAGGGCGAGAAGCTGACCTTCAAGGCCAACCCCACCTACTGGCGCGGCGAGCCCAAGGTCAAGAAGCTCACCATGGCGATCATCAAGGACGACGATGTGCGCGCCACCCGGCTGCGCTCCGGCGACCTCGACGGCGCCATCCTGCCGCCCAACCTCGCCAAGGGCTTCAAGGGCGACAAGGGCAAGCTCACCCTGACCGCCAAGACCACCGACTTCCGCGGCGTCACCCTGCCCACCGCCGGCAAGGTCACCGGCGACACCGCCGTCCGCCGCGCCCTCGACCTGGCCGTCGACCGCAAGGCCATGGTCGACAAGCTGCTCGAAGGCGCCGGCCGGGCCGGGTACGGGCCCGTCCCCACCGACAGCGAGTGGTTCGCCCGGGGCACCGAGCGCCCGCACGACCCGGACAAGGCCAAGAAGCTGCTGGACGACGCGGGCTGGCGGTCCGGCGGCGACGGCATCCGCGAGAAGGACGGCGAGCGCGCCTCCTTCACCCTCTGGTTCCCCGCCGGTGACAAGCTCCGCGAGGAGCACGCCCTCGCCTTCGCCTCCGACGCCAAGAAGGCCGGCATCGAGGTCAAGGTGCAGAGCGGCACCTGGGAGGTCATCGAGCCGCGCATGAAGAACGACGCGGTCCTCGCCGGCGGCGGCAACCCCGCCGACCCCGACTTCGACCTCTACAACCTCCTGCACTCCTCCCTCGCCCTCGACGGCTTCAACAACATGGCCGCCTACGCCGACCCCGACGTCGACAAGGCCCTGGAGGAGGGCCGGCGCAGCGGCGACAAGAACGCCCGCAAGGCCGCCTACGACGCCGTCCAGCGCGGCCTCGCCGACAACCCCGGCTACATCTTCCTCACCCACGTCGACCACCTGTACGTGATGAACGACGGCTGGCGCGAACTCACCACCCAGGTCGAGCCGCACGACCACGGCCTCGGCGCCGGCCCGTGGTGGAACGTCGAGGACTGGCAGACCCAGCAGTGATCACCAGGCTCCCCTGGGGGCCGATGGCACGCATGGCGGGACGGCGGCTGCTGGCCGCCGTCCCCCTGCTCGCCGTCGTCACCTTCGGCGTCTTCGCCGTCGCCGCCGCCTCCCCGTTCGACCCGGCCAGGGCGTACGCCGGCTCCGCCGGGCTCGGCGCCGGCCGGGACGTCCTCGACCAACTGCGCGAGAACCTCGGCGCCGACCGGCCGTTCGTCGTCCGCTGGTGGGAATGGCTGACGGCCGCCCTCGGCGGCGACCTCGGCCGGTCCACCTCCCTGCGGCAGCCCGTCGCCCAGGTCATCGGCGAACGCATCGGCTGGTCCGTCCTGTTGTGCGGCATCGCCTTCCTGCTCGCCGTCTGCACCGGCACCGCCCTCGGCGTCCTCGCTGCCCGGCGCCGCGGCGGCCTGCTCGACCGCACCGTCACCTCCCTCGCCTACGCCCTTGAAGCGGCACCGCCCTTCTGGCTCGGCCTGCTCGCGATGTGGTTCTTCGCCATCCGGCTCGACGCGCTCCCGGCCGGCGGCCTCACCGACACCGGCGCCGACTCCGTCACCGCCGGCCAGGTCGCCTCCCACCTCGTCCTGCCCGCCCTCGTCCTCGCCACCACCCAGCTGCCGTGGTTCGTGCTGTACGTACGCCAGGGCGTCGGCGACGCCCTGGACGAGGACTCCGTGCGCGGCGCCCGCGCCCGCGGCCTGCGCGAGCGGACCGTACTGCTCCGCCACGCCCTGCGCTCCGGACTGCTGCCCGTCCTCACCCTCATCGGCTCGCGCGTCCCCGAACTGATCACCGGCGCCCTGCTGGTCGAGACCGTCTTCAGCTGGCCCGGCATCGCCTCCGCGACCGTCCAGGCCGCCACCAGCGTCGACTTCCCGCTCCTGGCCGCCCTCACCGTCCTCGCCACGGCCGCCGTCCTGCTCGGCAACCTGCTCTCCGACCTGCTGTACGGCCTGGCCGACCCGAGGGTGGGCTTCGATGGGTAGCCACACCGTGCGCCTGCGCGCCTCGGCATGCGTCCTGGCGGCGGTCGTCCTCGCCGTCCTGGTGGTGCCGCTCGCCGTCCCCCTCGACGAGCAGGCCGTCGATCTCGCCGCGAAACTGCGCCCCCCGACCTGGGCGCATCCCTTCGGAACCGACGAGGTCGGCCGCGACCTGCTGCTGCGCTGCGTGTACGGGCTGCGCCTGTCCCTGCTCGTCGGCGTCGTCGCCGCGCTCACCGCGACCGTCCTCGGCACGGCCGCCGGTGTGCTGGCGGGCGCGCTCGGCGGCTGGACGGACCGTGCGCTCATGCGGCTCGTCGACCTCTTCTCGTCCGTACCGCACCTGCTGCTCGGCATCTTCGTCGTCGCCATGTTCCGGCCCGGCATCTGGCCGGTGATCGCCTCGGTGGTGGTGACCCACTGGCTGTCGACGGCCCGCATCGTCCGGGCCGAACTGCTGTCGCTGCGCACCCGCCCCTACGTCGACGCCGCCGTCTCGGGCGGCGCGTCCCGCCTCCGCGTGACCGTACGGCACCTGCTGCCGGGCGTACTGCCGCAGGCCGGGCTCGCGGCGGTCCTGATGATCCCGCACGCCATCTGGCACGAGTCGGCGCTGTCGTTCCTGGGCCTGGGCCTGCCCACCCACGAGGCCAGCCTCGGCAACATGGTCAACGGCGCCCGCGGCTCGCTCCTCGCGGGCGACTGGTGGCCCACGCTCTTCCCCGGCCTGTTCATCGTCGTCCCCACCCTGGCCGTGGCGGCCCTCGCCGGCGCCTGGCGCGAACGGCTCGACCCGCGCCGCCGATCGGAGCTGACGCTGTGACCACCCCCGAGTCCCCTGCGCCTCCCACGACACCCACGCCCCGGAACGCATCCGTCCACGACGGACCCCTCCTCGACGTCGACGGCCTGACCGTACGGTTCCGCATGCGCGGCGGGCGGGAGGTCGCCGCCGTCACCGACGCCTCGTTCCGGCTCCGGCCGGGGGAGTGCCTCGCCCTCGTCGGCGAGAGCGGCTGCGGCAAGTCCGTCCTCGCCTCCGCACTGCTGGGGCTGCTGCCCCGCAACGCGCGGACCGCGGGCCGGGCCCTGCTGGGCGACCTGGACCTGCTCGCCGCCGACGAACGCACCCTCGCCCGCACCGTACGGGGCCGCCGCATCGGCCTCGTACCGCAGAGCCCCGCCGGCCACCTCACCCCCGTGCGCACCGTCCGCTCGCAGCTGCGCGAGACCGTGCGCGAGCTGACCGGCGTCCGGGGCAGCGCCCTGGACGGGGCCGTCCCGGCCGCCGCCGCACGGGCGGCGTTCCCCGCCGACCACCTCGACCGCCACCCCCACCAGCTCTCCGGCGGTCTCGCGCAGCGCGCGGCCACCGCGCTCGCCCTCGTCGGCGAAGCGCCCCTGCTGCTCGCCGACGAGCCCACCACCGGCCTGGACCGCGCGCTCGTCGACCGCACGGCCGACGAACTGCGCCGGCACGTCGACGCCGGCCACGCCCTGCTGATGATCACCCACGATCTCGTGGCGGCCGGGCGGATCGCCGACCGCGTGGCCGTCATGTACGCGGGCCGCATCGTCGAGCTCGCCGACGCGGCCTCCTTCTTCGGCGCGCCGGGTCCCCGCCACCCCTATGCCCGCGGCCTGCTCGACGCCCTGCCGGAACGGTCCTTCACGCCGGTCCCGGGCATGCCCCCGGAACTGGGCGCGCTGCCCGACGGCTGCGCGTTCGCGGCGCGGTGCACGCGGGCCACCGATGCCTGCGCCACCGTGCCCGCGTTCACCGAGGGCCTCGCCTGCCACCACGAGGAGGAACCCGGTGCTTGAGCTGCGCGGCATCAGCGCGGGGTACGACCCGCGCACGCCGGTCGTGCGGGACGTCTCGCTGACCGTCCACGACGGTGAAGCCCTCGGCCTGCTCGGCCCCAGCGGCTGCGGCAAGTCCACCCTCGCCCGCGTCGCCGCGCTGCTGCACCGGCCCACGGCCGGGACCGTCGTCATCGACGGTGAGCGCGCCCGGGGCTGGCGCCACCGCGCGCCGCGCGCACAACGCACCGCCTTCGGCGTCGTCTTCCAGCAGCCGCGGCAGTCTGCCGACCCGCGGCTCCGCCTGCGCGACCTCATCGCCGAGCCCCTGCGCGCGACGGGCCGGCGGGCCGAAGCCCCCGAACGCGTCCGCGCGCTGGCCCCGGACGTCGGCCTGTCGGAGGACCTGCTGGCGCGCCGCCCGCACGAGGTCAGCGACGGTCAGCTGCAGCGCGCCTGCCTGGCGAGGGCCCTGGTCCTGCGCCCGCGTTGGCTGATCTGCGACGAGATGACGGCGATGCTGGACGCGTCGACGACGGCCGCGCTCGTCGGCGTCGTCGAGAGCTACCGCCGCGAGAGCGGCGCCGGTCTGCTCGCCGTCAGCCACGACCCCGTACTGCTGGAGCGCTGGTGCGACCGCACGGTCCGCTGGGACGACCTCGGTGCGTCCCTCAACGATGCCGCACCAGCGGAAACGGCAGCGTCTCCCGGATCGACAGCCCCGTAAGGAACATCACCAGCCGGTCCACCCCGATCCCCAGCCCGCCCGTCGGCGGCATCGCGTACTCCAGCGCCCGCAGGAAGTCCTCGTCCAGCTCCATCGCCTCGGGGTCGCCGCCCGCCGCCAGCAGGGACTGCGCCGTCAGCCGCCGCCGCTGCTCGACGGGGTCGATCAGCTCCGAGTACGCCGTGCCCAGCTCCGTACCGAACGCCACGAGGTCCCAGCGCTCGGCCAGCCGGGGATCCGCCCGGTGGGGGCGGGTGAGGGGGGAGACGTCGGTGGGGAAGTCCTTGTAGAAGACTGGCAGCGTGGTGCGCTCCTCCACCAGCCGCTCGTACAGCTCCAGCACGATGTCGCCCCGCCCGTCCTCCGGCCGGTGCGGCACGCCCGCCGCGTCACAGCAGGCGCGCAGCGCCGCAACGGGCGTATCGGCGCCGATCTCCTGGCCGAGCGCCTCGGAAACCGCGCCGTAGACGGTCTTCACGGGCCAGTGCCCCGAAATGTCGTGCTCGGTCCGCTTGCCCGCGTCGTCGGTCCGCACCACGATCGCCGAGCCGTGGGCGGCGACCGCGGCCTGCTGGACGAGCTCGCGGGTCAGCTCCAGCATCACGTCGTAGTCCGCGAACGCCTGGTACGCCTCCAGCATCGTGAACTCGGGGTTGTGCTTGTACGACACGCCCTCGTTGCGGAACGTCCGGCCCAGCTCGAAGACCTTCTCCATACCGCCGACGCAGAGCCGCTTCAGATACAGCTCCGGGGCGATCCGCAGGTACAGGTCGAGGTCGTAGGCGTTGATGTGGGTGGTGAAGGGGCGGGCGTTCGCACCGCCGTGGATCTGCTGCAACATCGGCGTCTCGACCTCCAGGAAGCCCCGGTCGAGCAGCCCCTGGCGGAGCGCCTGTACGGCCGCACTGCGCGCCTGCACCGTGCGCCGGGCCTCCGGCGAGACGGCCAGGTCCACGTAGCGCATCCGGACCCGCGCCTCGGGGTCGCTCAGGCCGCGCCGCTTGTCGGGCAGCGGGCGCAGGCACTTCGCGGTCATCCGGGCGCGGGTGACGAACAGCGTCGGCTCGCCGCGGTCGCTGGTGCCCGGGTCGCCCTCGGCCTCGATGTGGTCGCCGAGGTCGATGTGGGTGGTGAAGCGCCGCAAGAGCTCCTGGCCCGAGCCGTCGCGGGTGAAGGCGAGCTGGAGGTCACCGGACCAGTCGCGCAGCACGGCGAAGGCGATCCCGCCGTGGTTGCGGATCAGCAGCACACGGCCCGCCACCGTCACCCGCCCACCACTGCGGGAGGCGGGCGGGAGCCCGGCGAGGCCGGCGTGGACCTCGGCGAGGGTGTGGGTACGGCGGGCGTCGACGGGGTACGGCTCGACGCCCGCGGCACGCAGCCGTTCCAGCTTCCGCCGCCGCACCCGCACCTGCTCCGGAAGACCCGCGAGCTCGTCGGCCCCGGCCGCCCCGGCGCCGCCGTCGGCGCCGGTGGTGAAGCCGAGCTCGGACAGCGAGGGCAGGCCCGCCGTGGACGCCGGGCGCGCTCCGCCCCGCGGCCGCCCGCGGCTCCAGAGTTTGCCCAGGCTCGGGACGGCGACGAAGCCCTCGGCGATGCCCGCGGCCAGCCCGATGCGGGCCAGCGCCCCCGCGTCCGCGTAGCACAGGAACCGCGGATGCCACTCGGGGTTGTACTTCACGTTCGAGCGGTAGAGCGCCTCCAGCTGCCACCACTTGGAGAAGAACAGCAGCAGCTTCCGCCACAGCCGCAGCACCGGGCCGGCTCCGATGCGCGCACCCTCCTCGAACACGGAACGGAAGACGGCGAAGTTGAGGGAGATGCGCTTGACCCCGAACCGTCCGGCCTGCGCGCACAGCCGGGTCACCATGAACTCCATGACCCCGTTGGGTGCTGCCCGGTCGCGCCGCATCACGTCCAGCGACACCCCGTCGGAACCCCACGGCACGAACGACAACAGGGCGATCATCGTGCCGTCGCTCGCGAACGCCTCGACCAGCAGGCAGTCGCCGTCGGCCGGGTCGCCGAGCCGGCCCAGGGCCATGGAGAAGCCACGCTCGGTCTCGGTGTCGCGCCAGGCGTCGGCGCGCCGGATGACCTCGCCCATCTCCTCGTCGGAGAGTGCCGAGTGACGGCGGATGCGGACGGACGCGCCCGTGCGCTCCACCCGGTTGACCGCCTGGCGGGTCACCCGCATCTCCCGCCCGTCCAGGTCGAACGAGGCGACCTGGAGGATCGCCTCGTCGCCCAGCTGCAGCGCCCCCAGGCCGGAGCGCGCGTACGCCCGGGCTCCCTCCTCGCTGGCCCCCATCACCGCCGGCTGCCAGCCGTAGTGGCCGGCCAGCTCCAGCCAGGCGTCGACGGCCGGGGTCCATGCCTCCGGGTCACCGAGGGGGTCCCCGGAGGCCAGGCACACGCCCGCCTCCACCCGGTAGGTGACCGCCGCCTTGCCGCTGGGGGAGAAGACGACCGCCTTGTCACGCCGGGTCGCGAAGTAGCCGAGCGAGTCGCGGCCGCCGTAGCGGCCGAGCAGGGCGCGGATCCGCGGCTCCTCGTCGTCGTGCAGGGCCGCCTCCAGCCGCTGTGAGCGGAAGAGCGCCATGGCGGCGTTGAGCAGGGCCAGCGCGCCGAAGAGGCCGAGGAAGAAGTAGACCCAGTGCGGCGGGTGCCCGGTGAAGTGCCGGCCGCTGACGAGGCCGCCGCACACCTTGTTGGCGACGAACAGCAGCCGGTTGCCACCGCCGCTCTCCAGGGTGCCGGGGAAGAGCGAGACCAGGGCCCAGCCGAGCAGGATGGCGACGGCCAGGCCCGCGGCGAGGACGAGCAGGGCCCGCAGGAAGGCGCCGCGCCGTGACTTGGCGTAGAACTCCCGGCGGGCCAGGAGCAGCAGCGTGATCCCGGCGATGCACAGCACCAGCGACGGGATCGTGTCCCAGTAGCCCACGGCGAGCAGCACGACGTCCGTGAACAGCAGCAGCGCCAGGTAGGCCAGGACGAACCAGAGCGTGACCCGTTTGCGGGCGGCCGTCGCGGCGGCGAGCAGCAGCAGGAAGACGGCGTAGGCGAGGTTGGACGCGGTGGGGACCGTCAGCAGGTCCAGCGCGTTCGTCAGCGGCTCCGCCGCACGGCGCAGGGAGGGGACGAGCGAGGTGATGGCGCAGAAGACGCCGAGCAGCCCGAAGAAGAGTGCGAATCCGTTGGGGACCCGGTGCAGGAAACGGTGCCAGGCGGTGTCCCGGGCGGTCGGCTCGGGGCCGGTCCCCTGTGCCCGTCCGTCCTGCTGTGCCCTTCTTTCCTGCGCCGTGGCGGAACCGGGCTCCCGGGCTGTGCTCATTCCGTCAGCCTAGGCACCGGCCGCTCGGGGCGCCCGTCGAACGGGCGGCCGTTCGCCCGCTGTCGGCTTGTCGCATGGCGTTTTTCGTGGCTTGTCACGGTATTCCACGGCTGAATCGGTGATTTTCCACTCGGATGGAGTATGTCTGTCGCCTCGGTCGTGGGGGTGGGATGAGCGACACTGGCGGAATCCGCCGCTCCGTCGAGGAGGTACACCATGGCCGTGTCGATTTCGGTGGTCCTGCTGCTTCTGATCCTGGCGGTGGTGTTCATGCGCAGCGGAGGGCTGCGCACCGGGCACGCGCTGGTGTGCGTGCTGCTCGGCTTCCTGCTCGCGAGCACCAGTGTTGCACCGACCATCTCGCACGGCCTGTCGGCCACCGCGCAATTCGTCAGCGGCGTGAAGCCCTGACCGGAGCGGTCGTCAGCGGCGTGAAGCCCTGACCGGAGCGGTGTGAAGCTCTCACCGGTCGACCGCCCACCAGGGCGGACGACCGGTGACCACTGCTTGCGGTGGCGGGTCAGCGCCCGATCTCGACGTCCTCCAGGATGCCGAGGGCGTCCGGCACCAGCACCGCCGCCGAGTAGTAGGCGCTCACCAGGTAGGACGAGACCGCCTGCTCGTTGATGCCCATGAAGCGCACGTTGAGGCTGGGCTGGTACTCGTCGGGGATGCCGGTCTGGTGGAGGCCGATGACGCCCTGGTTCTCCTCGCCGGTCCGCATGGCGATGATCGAACTCGTCCCGGTCTCGCTGATCGGGATCTTGTTGCAGGGGAGCAGGGGAACGCCACGCCAGGAGCGCACCGCAGTGCCCTGCACCTCGATGTTCTTCGGGTACAGGCCGCGGCTGTTGCACTCGCGGCCGAACGCGGCGATGGTCCGCGGGTGCGCCAGCAGGAACTGGGTCTTGCGGCGCCGGGACAGCAGCTCGTCGAGGTCGTCGGGGGTGGGCGGGCCGCTGCGGGTGTGGATGCGCTGCCCG
>NZ_JAIXMK010000003.1:0-2837 GCF_020328095.1 Streptomyces sichuanensis | reverse complement strand
GGGGCGGGTTGTTGTCGGCCGTGCCTGAGGACCTGCTTGAGGGTGTCGCCCCCGCTGGGTGCGGCTGGGCTGCTATTGGCGGGGTGGTGGGTGTTTCTGCTGGCGCCGTCGCCTGTTGCTGCCGTCAGTCTTTTGCCGGCCGTAGCCATTAGGTGGTCTGGTGAGGCGCTGCCCGCGTTGGGCGGGGAAACGCAAAAAGGGAGAGCCCTTGCTGCCTGGGTCGGGTTTGGTTGGCAGGGGCCGGTGTCGTGGGTGGTGTCAGGGGTTGGAGGGGAGGCGTTGGCCGGTCTCGGCGTTGTAGGCGATCCCTGTCGGTGACAGACGGACTGCCCGGAAGGACGGCGTCATACCCTCCTGCCAGCCCTTTCCGCCGACTGCCGTACGGACAGTGACCTCGGCGAGCGGGTCTTTGACCGGCACGGAGATCTCAGGCGCCCTGGGGAACCATCCCTTTTCTGGGGTGGTTTCGGTACTTTCCCCTGCCGGCCCATCAATTGGCAGGACTTTCGCATTGCGGTCGAAGTACGGACGCAACTCCACGACGAGGTGGTCCCGCTTACTGCTCCAGTGGGCCACGACATCTGCCTTGACGCTGTCGATGTGGAGCGCTGGGCCGGTTCTGTCCTTGTACGCGGTTGTCTTCGTGTGGCGGTGCTGGGTCTGCTGTTTGTCGTGAGTGTGCTGCTGCACGGATGCTCCGGCGATGCCCGGAGCCGTGATCGCCACATGTTGCGTTGTGGGGGGCCCTCCGGGGGGCTGGGGTTTGTGTCGTGTCCTCGTGAGAATCCCCCCGCCGCGCCTTGAGCCGTATGGGCTGCGGCGGACTGCACGCGGTCGTGCTGCTCACGGCTGCTTGAACGAGGGCGTTTTTCGGTTTCTCGCTGGTCAGAGGCTTTTTCCGTGCCTTCTGTGGCGGAGGGGCCGGTGACACGCGGCCGTGTGGGTCCTGAGCGGAGGGAGGCGGGCACGTGGGGACGTGGGTGAAGCTGTACAGCGAACTTCTTCCCCTTGTGCCGGGGACTGCACCCGAAAGGCTCCGACGCTGAACGCCTCGCTCGCAGAAGCACTGTCCGTCGTCCTGCTCCTGGCTGTGCTGGCCTGCGCGGTGATCAGGCCCTGGGGCTGGCCGGAGGCGGTTGTGGCGGTCCCTGCCGCCGGAGTGGTCATCGCTGCCGGGGCGATCTCCCTTGACCATGCCGTGGCGGAGGCCGCCCGGCTGGGCCCGGTGGTCGGTTTCCTTGCGGCCGTCCTGGTCCTGGCGCAGTTGTGTGACGACGAGGGCCTGTTCCATGCCTGTGGTGCGTGGACGGCGCGCCGGTCGGCCGGTCGGCCCCGCCGTCTGCTGGGCATCGTGTTCGTGATGGCTTCCCTGATCACCGCGGTCCTCAGCCTCGATGCCACGGTGGTACTGCTGACTCCGGTGGTCTTTGCCACCGCCGCCCGGCTGGGCGCCCGTGCCAAGCCGCATGTCTACGCCTGTACCCATCTGTCGAACACCGCCTCGCTGCTGCTGCCGGTGTCCAACCTGACCAACCTGCTGGTGTTCGCGGCCAGTGGCTTGTCTTTCACCCGGTTTGCCGCGTTGATGGCGTTGCCGTGGCTGGTCGCCGTCGGGGCGGAGTACGTGGTGATCCGCCGTTTCTTCGCTACTGACCTGGATGCGGGCGCTGACGGCCCGCCCGCCGTCGAGACCCCTGAGTTTCCGCTTTTTGCCCTGTTCACGGTGGTGGGCACGCTGGCGGGTTTCGTGCTGGCCTCGTTGCTTGGCATCGATCCGGCCTGGGCGGCGGCCGCGGGCGCGGCCGTTCTGGCGGTCCGCGCGCTGGCCCGGCGGCGCACCGGTCCCCGCGCGCTCGTGCGGGCTGCGGCCCTGCCGTTTTGCGTGTTCGTGCTGGCGCTGGGCATCGTGGTCCGGGCGGTGGTCGACAACGGCCTGGCGGATGCCTTGGGCCGCGTGGTCCCGCAGGGCACCGGCCTGGTGTCCCTGCTGGTCATGGCGGCGCTGGCGGCCGTCCTGGCGAACGTCATCAACAACCTGCCCGCTGTCCTGGTGCTGCTGCCGCTGGCCGCCCCCACCGGACCGGGCGCCGTCCTGGCCGTGCTCCTCGGGGTGAACATCGGCCCGAACCTCACCTACGCCGGGTCCCTGGCCACGCTGTTGTGGCGGCGTATCGTGCGCGAACACGACACGGATGTGGAACTGGGCGAGTTCACCCGGCTCGGTCTGCTGGCCACGCCTGCCGCCCTGCTGCCGGCGGTGGTGGCACTGTGGGTGTCACTCCACACGATCGGAGGCTGAACGCGTGAGTGTCATCGTCTGGATCGTTGAGGGCACCTGGTCGGCCTGTGTCGACGCCGCGCGCGCCCACACACCTGCGGACGCCGAAACGGTGTTGCTCCACATCAGCGGCCCCGGCGCGCCGGGCGTGGCGCACGGCGCCTACGCCGGTCTGCTGGGCCGGGCACGCCCCGACCGTGACCCCGGCACACGGGTGGAGCACCTGGCCCACGATGCGGGCGAGCGGCTTCTGGCCGACGCGGCCGCGCGGCTGGGGCGCCCGTGCACGCGGCGGGAACGTTCCGGTCGTGCCGAACGCGAGGTCGTGGCCGCCGCCGAGGGTGCCGGCCTGCTCATCCTCGCCCGCGACGGCGATCGCACCCGCCTCGGCCCCCGCAGCCTCGGCCCCGCCAGCCGTTTCGTCGTCGACCATGCCCCCTGCCCGGTCCTGCTGGTCTGGCCGCAGACGCCACCGGGCACGGCCACCATCCCGCCACCGCCACCGCACCCTCCGCACCACCGCTGATGCTGCGGCCTGCGGCCTGCGGCCTGCGGCCTG
>NZ_JAIXMK010000297.1:0-220 GCF_020328095.1 Streptomyces sichuanensis | reverse complement strand
CTCCTGCCGGCGCAGCCAACCCGGGCCGTGTGCCGGGACCTTGTACCGCCCGGCGGGGACGCCAGGAAGCGGGCCCGTGAGGCACGGCGCCCTGCCGGCCCACCCGGCCCGCGCAGCCAACCCCGGCCACGTGCCGGGACCTCGCACCACCCGGCGGGAACGCCGGGAAGCGGGCCCGTACAGGCACAGCAGCCTGCCGACCACCGGCTCGCGCAGCCAA
>NZ_JAIXMK010000296.1:0-281 GCF_020328095.1 Streptomyces sichuanensis | reverse complement strand
GCCACGAGCGAGACGTCCCGCAGGACCGGCTCCTCGGCGCCCGGGTAGCCGAACTCCACCGAGCGCAGCTCCAGATGGCCGCGCCGGCCCAGCTCGGTGACCGGCGCCACCGGGGGCGCCACGCTGGAATCGGTGGACAGCACCTCCTGGATGCGCTCGGCGCAGACCTCGGCCCGCGGCACCATCATGAACATGAAGGTGGCCATCATGATCGCCATCAGGATCTGCATCAGGTAGCTGAGGAACGCGGTGAGGGCGCCGATCTCCATGTCGCCGCCGTC
>NZ_JAIXMK010000295.1:0-281 GCF_020328095.1 Streptomyces sichuanensis | reverse complement strand
ACCGCCTGGACGTCGGCACCTCCGGCCTGATGGTCGTCGCCAAGTCCGAGCGCGCCTACACGCTGCTCAAGCAGCAGTTCCGCGAGCGCACGGTCGACAAGCGCTACCACTCCCTCGTCCAGGGCCACCCGGACCCGATGAGCGGCACCATCGACGCGCCCATCGGCCGGCACCCGAACCACGACTACAAGTGGGCCGTCACCGCCGAGGGCAAGCCCTCGGTGACCCACTACGACCTCATCGAGGCGTTCCGCGCCGCCAGCCTCCTCGACGTGAAGCTG
>NZ_JAIXMK010000294.1:0-316 GCF_020328095.1 Streptomyces sichuanensis | reverse complement strand
GCGAGCTGGGCGGTCAGGCGCAGGTGCCGGGCGTGGCGGGGGTCTGGAAGGACCTCACCGACTCGGTCAACCTCATGGCCGGCAACCTCACGGCGCAGGTGCGCGGGATCGCGCAGGTGACCACGGCCGTCGCCAACGGTGACCTCTCGCAGAAGGTCACGGTGAGCGCGCGGGGCGAGGTGGCGCAGCTGGCCGAGACGGTCAATCAGATGACCGAGACGCTGCGGACGTTCGCGGACGAGGTCACGCGCGTGGCCAGCGAGGTGGGCGCCGAGGGCCGGCTGAGCGGTCAGGCGCAGGTGCCGGGTGCGGCGGG
>NZ_JAIXMK010000293.1:0-332 GCF_020328095.1 Streptomyces sichuanensis | reverse complement strand
CGCGGCGGAAGCCGCCACGGTCGTCGTCACGACGGGGGCCACGGTCGTCACGGCGCTCGTCACGGCGGAAACCACCGGCACGGTCGTCACGACGGAAGCCGCCGCCACGCGGGCCGCGCGGGCCGCCGCGACGCGCGTCGCCGCCCGAACGATCGTCGGGAGAGTTGGTGGACATCGACGTGACTCCTGTCTTCGGGTACCGCAGTCATTCTCGCGCACCCGGTCGACAGGCGCGCTTCGGCAAAATACAAAAAGGACCCTTGGTCCCAGCGTGAACGCTGGGACCAAGGGTCCTTGAAAGATTGTTCGGCGGCGTCCTACTCTCCCACAGG
>NZ_JAIXMK010000292.1:0-356 GCF_020328095.1 Streptomyces sichuanensis | reverse complement strand
GAGCTGAACGCGGTGGGTGTGAACTGTCTGCGGGTTTTTCCGGACCGGGGTCTGCTGGTGTGGGGTGCGCGGACGAGGTCGTCGACGCGTGACTGGCGTTATCTGAACGTCCGGCGTCTGGTGTCGTATCTCTCGGATTCGATTCGTCAGTCGTCGACGTGGGCGGTGTTCGAGCCGAACGACGAGCGGTTGTGGGCGGCGTTGCGGCATTCGGTGTCCTCGTTCCTGACCGATCAGTGGCGTCAGGGCGCGCTCGTGGGCCGTAAGCCCGACGAGGCGTTCTATGTGATCTGCGACGACACCAACAACAAGCCCGAGACGATGGACGACGGCAAGGTCATCTGCGACATCGGTGT
>NZ_JAIXMK010000291.1:0-361 GCF_020328095.1 Streptomyces sichuanensis | reverse complement strand
TCCCGGTCTTCCACGACGACCAGCACGGCACGGCCATCGTGGTCCTGGCGGCGCTGACCAACGCGCTGCGGGTGGTGGGCAAGGCGGTCGGTGATGTACGGGTCGTCATGTCCGGTGCGGGGGCTGCGGGTACGGCGATTTTGAAGCTGCTGACCGCGGCCGGGGTCAAGCACGCCGTTGTCGCCGACATTCACGGTGTGGTGCATGCGGGGCGTGAGGATCTGGTCTCGGCGGATGCGGGTTCGGCGTTGCGGTGGATCGCGGACAACACCAATCCGGAGGGGATGACGGGCACGCTGAAGGAGGCTGTGCGGGGCGCGGACGTCTTCATCGGTGTCTCGGCGCCCAACGTCCTGAACGG
>NZ_JAIXMK010000290.1:0-362 GCF_020328095.1 Streptomyces sichuanensis | reverse complement strand
TCCCGGACGAACGCGGTGGTCCTGGCCACGACCTCGCCGGGGGTCCGGCCGAGCGGGCAGCCCAAGGCGACGCAGGCCCGGGCGTAGCCGGCGAAGCTGTCGTCGAGGGCCGTGACATCGTTGCGCGCGGTCCGCCGCTGGTCGGTGGCGGGGTCCACCAGGCCGTCGAGGACGAAGCGGCCCACCCGGCCGGGGAAGAGGTGGGCGTAGTGCTGGCCGAGGTACGTGCCGTAGGAGAAGCCCAGGTAGTGCAGCCGGGGCTCGTCGAGGGCGGCGCGCAGCAGCTCCAGGTCGCGGGCGACGCTGACGGTGTCCATGTGGGCCAGCAGGGGGCCGCTCGCCCTGCGGCAGCTCTCGCCCTG
>NZ_JAIXMK010000289.1:0-370 GCF_020328095.1 Streptomyces sichuanensis | reverse complement strand
TACGGTCCGCCACGGCGGCCGGCGGGCCGAGCAGCAGGTTCCCGGCCCCGGTCCCGGCGCCCGGGTGGGGCCGGGTGGGGGCGACGGCCTCCGCGGCGCGCACCGCCTTGGCCAGCAGCTGCAGCCGGGCCGGGTCGCCCTCCTGCCGCAGCCGCGCGAACTCCTGCCTCTCCTCGGCCCCGGCGTGGGCGAGCACGGCCTCGCGCAGTTCCGTGAACTCCGCCACGAACGCCGCGTCGTCCGGGTCCAGCTTCTCCAGCCGCTTCAGCGCCCGCTGCGCGGCCTCCTCCTCCTTGAGCCGGTCGGCCACCACGTCCTTGCCGCCGTCGACGGCCTGCCGGGCGTAGGGGTGGACGATCTCCTCCTCGGC